>DAOVQH010000172.1 GCA_030628755.1 Candidatus Cloacimonadota bacterium
AGATCCATCATTATCTCTCATTTCAAAGACATCAGCTATGGAATATTCTTCCTTTTCCTGAATTTGTAGTTTTAAATTTGCTACTTGTAAAGCTTGTTCGTAGTTTATGGGTTCAGCAAATAAACTAACAATCAAAACCATTAAAAATACGAAAGTGAACATTTTTTTCATAATTTCCTCCAATTATTTTTTTTATTTATTTTAGCATTAACATTTTTTTTATAATGCTGTAATCTTCTGTTTGAAGATTATAAAAATATACACCACTTGTCACTTTTCTATTATTATTGTCAAGTCCATTCCATTTGATAATTTTATTTCCGGCTTGAAGATACCCATCGTGAAGAGTTCTCATTAATTGTCCTTTTATATTAAAAATTTTTAGAGTTGCTTTCCCTGCATGGGGTATATTCATTTTTATAGTGGTTTCAGGACTGCGTCCGGCACATGACGGATTGAATGGATTAGGATAATTTGAAATTGTAGGTGTTTGAAATTGAGTTATATCTTCTTGAGTTCCAGTCGGATTGCTGTCTACAATTGCTCTTATCATAATGTTCCCTGCGTCTATGATTTCCCAGCCAGTTTCATCTGTATAACTGTAACCAGAGCTGCTTTCATCCAGACCGATCGCAGGAAGATTTTCAAATTCCTGGATACCGGCAAAGAAACTTCCCTGTTCTAAAATTGGTTGTTCTCCTGTCGGAATTATCAGCGTATTCCAACCTTGAACTAATTCGGAGGAGGAAAAACTTATGGGATTGGCCAGAAGATCTCCGGGTATTCCATTATTATCATCCCATATTTTTATTACCAGTGGTCCTAAGTTCGAAGATTCAATATAAACATTTATATGGGTAAGAGTTTGAGATTCTCGATTATAATTCGGAGTGAATTTAACAGCCATATTGTTCAATGTACCAACATTAAATCCTGATTCACAGGTGC
This sequence comes from Candidatus Cloacimonadota bacterium, assembly GCA_030628755.1. Taxonomy (GTDB): domain Bacteria; phylum Cloacimonadota; class Cloacimonadia; order Cloacimonadales; family TCS61; genus JACNIV01. The sequence continues at coordinate 949 of DAOVQH010000172.1, forward strand.
CGTCATCGTGCATCAAAATATTTGCAGTAGAAGATGGAACAAAAACAAATGCTTCGTTGGAATACTGCGTTTCTTCACCATTGTAAAGTGCAGTAACAACATAGTAGTTGTATGAATTATTTGTAGGATTTATATGAATAAATGTAGAATCTACAGTAGCATCTATAAGTTCATAACATCCGCAATTTTCATCTGTATGATAGATATTGTAACCGGTGATTTCACGATTTGAAGGTCTATTCCAAATTAATTTAACAGAGAAATTCTCAAGTAACTCTATTGTGAGATTTTCAGGTGGTGAACCTGGATATACGATTTCCAGAAGCATTATATCGTCGATATAAATTCCAAAAGTATCCGGGGTATTTTCATTTGAATGAAAGCCTATTCTTAGCTTGATCGTATAACCTGCTAAACTGGAAAGGTCATTATAGCCAGGCCATCCTTCAGAAAAAAGAGTCCACTCATCAACCGATCCTGTAAAAACAACGTTTTCCAGACCAGGGTCACCAGTAGGATTTGAGATCGAATTCCAATTTGTCCAGCACTCATATTCTTCGACCCAGTAACTAACCTCAATGGAAAAATAATCACAATCCGGAAAAAATATATCATCGAGTTCAGTTCTCACATACATATCAAAATCAAGTTGTCCGGTAGATGGCAGATCGATAGTTGGACTTTCAATATAATTTTCCATATTAGGATTATAGGTACATGTTTCAAAATCAAAGCAACCTAAAGCGTGTGTTGGAGAATAAGCTGTAGATGGTTCGAAAATATGCCAGAGGTTACCACCAACATCTGTATTAGAAAAGCAATAAAACCCGGTTTCATCCTCTCCATCATTAGTAAATACACCAGCCACATCAATATTATCAATGAAAACACCTGTAAACTCAGGATTGGTGGCAGTTGATATATTTGGGTCGGAAGCAAAAGCAAAACTGATAATCACATCTTCGCCAAGATAAGAATCTGGAATTGTAATGGTTGTTGTTGTCCAGTCGGTTGATCCTCCCCAACCTGGAATTCCGGGGATGCCATCAGGGTCTTCACCGTGTTCATAACCAAAGCTGTACATACTTGTGCTGTTATATGCAGGAATACAATCGGTTAGTATCTCAGCTTCCTCATAATCCTGATTGGAAGTTCTGATGCGGATATTAAAACCGTCCCAACCATTGAAATTTTCATACTCACCAAGTTCTTCAATTGCCCTGAACTGTTCAAAGGTCAAAGTTAAATTACCGAAATTGGGAAGAGAGATAACCGGGGTATCCAGCACCTGGTACCAACCATCAAGATAACCACCATCTGGTATAATATCGGGGTCTGCCATTCGCCACGATTTACCTGAACCTTCAAAAGAGTTATAAGTACTTGTATTCCAGAAAGAACCGGGATCGGTCACATCAATTGAACTCCATTCAGGAGCGCCATCTTCAAAATCCTCGATAAAGAAAATGGTTTCTTCTCGATTATTGTTAGTTGATAATTTGATTGGCTGATATTCTACAATCTTGTAGTTACTTGCAATAAGCAAACCTGCGAATAACAGGCTTGCCATAATCAGGATAATATTTTTCTTCATTAAAAATCCTTACGGCAATTTCCAATGAATATATTGAAGCATTATTTATTCCAACTCAGAAATATATTTAATAATATCAACTACACGGCAGGCATAACCCCATTCGTTATCATACCAGCTTAGAAGTTTTACCAGATTTCCATTAACCATGGTTACCTTGGAATCAAAAATGGAAGAAGCAGGATTGCCAATAATATCTGTAGAAACAAGAGGTTCTTCTGAGTATTCCAGAATTCCTTTTAGATTGGTTTGGGAGGCTTTCTTCATCAGTTGATTAATTTCTTCTTTGGTGGTATCTCTATCCACTACAATTGTAATATCGACCAATGAGCCATTTGGCGTAGTAACTCTTATTGCCATCCCATCGATTTTTCCTTTAAGTTTGGGAATCACTATTCCGGTTGCAGTAGCAGCACCTGTAGTAGTAGGAACGATATTCAATGCAGCAGCTCGAGCTCTTCTCAAATCTTTATGGGGGTAATCCAGTAACCTTTGATCCATAGTATAGGAATGAATTGTTGTCATAAAAGCTGATTTTACTTCAAAGTTATCAGCAATAACTTTCATAATGGGAGCAAGGCAGTTGGTTGTGCAGGAAGCATTCGAGATTATTTTATGTTCGGGTCTCAAGGTATCTTCATTGACTCCAAGCACGATAGTGGCATCTATTTCACCTTTGGCAGGAGCGGTTATGATTACCTTTTTAGCACCAGACTGGAGATGCTTGGCTGCTCCTTCTCTGGTGCGAAAGACACCTGTAGATTCTATCACATAATCTATTTTAAGCTCTTTCCATGGTAGATTTTCGGGAGCCTTTTCAGCAAATATTTTAATCTGTGTTCCGTTCACAACAATAGCATTTTCTGTGATTTCTACATTATGTTTATAGGTTCTGTGTACAGAGTCGTGTTTTAATAGGTGAGCCAGAGTTTTTGCATCTGTGAGATCGTTGATAGCCAGGATTTTAAATTCTTTTTTTTCAAAGAGTTCTCTAAAAACCAGTCTGCCGATTCTTCCGAACCCATTTATAGCTATATTTTTCATTTCGTTCTCCTTTTATAGAAGTATGGATTTACCAGCACTGCTGGTGATCTGTACTAATTCTTCAACAGCAGATTGAGTAGCTAATTCAGCTTTGATAATCCATTTACGGGGATCGAAACGTTTCTTATCTGGTGTATAATTATCATCCGAAACTTCATCAGGTTTTGCGATAGCATCTTTTTCTTTTTCCCAGTAAGCTTGAACTGCTTCGGCAAATTCCATTTGATAGCGGGTATCTTTGTTTATTTTTACCACGCCGTTCTTTATTGCATCGATTTGCTGTTTTGCAGTTAATCCTGAAGCTCCATGCAGCACGATACCTGTTTCAACGTTATTAGCAATAAGAAGATTATCGATTTCTTTGATGAGGTCTAATTTCAATGAAACTTTAGCACCTTTAGTTACACCGTGATTTGTTCCAACAGAAGCTGCAAACAGGTCAACATTTGTTTTTTTGACATATTCGAGAGCTTCTTCAGGCTTGGTGTATAATTCGGAATCAGATACAATTTCATCTTCAGCACCTTTGATATATCCTATTTCCCCTTCGACCAGCACACCATGTTTATGTGCAACTTTTACAACTTCCAGGGAAATGCGTATGTTTTCTTCAAAATCTTCTTTGGAAGCATCTATCATAACAGATGAAACAAGGTCATTTTCAATACAATAAACAACGAAATCAAAGTAGTTTGGTGTAGCATGGTCAATGTGCAATCCCACACCTGAATTCTTGAATTGATTAGATAGGATTTTTATTATTGAAGAAATCAGTTGAGCACCGATCTTTATATCCTGACTGGTTCCAGCAGCGTATTTAGCAGCACCGGAGCTCATTTGCAAAAGACCATCAGAACGCTGTGAATCATATCCCTGCAGTACACCTCTTATCGCACTATCGAAAACTACATTGGAAGCTATAATTCCGAAACGTTCTTTTTTTGCTTTGCGAAAAACTTCTTTTAGTTCATCTCCTCTATAAAACATAAACCCTCCTTCAAGGTATATTTAATCATTCGTTTTCTGATTCGAATGATTCGATAATATTACTTTTACCTTCCAGTTCTGAGATCATAAATCTTGCAGATTCGTGTAAATCATCTTCGGGATATTTTTCCAGAAATTCATCAAAAATTTCAATTGCCTTGTTTTTGTCTTTCAGTTCTTCTGCATAGAGGAAACCTTTCATGAACGTTGCTTTGTAATCATCAGAATTATTTTGATGATACTTGATTATTTCATCATAATAGAATATTGCATCTGTAAATCTTCTTTTCTTTTGAGCCTGTTCTGCTTTATTGAAATATTCTTCTGCAGAAAGAACCACGATCATTCTTTCAGGGTATTTTTTCAGATTGTATTTAGTTTCCAATTGAAGATTTACTTCCTCAAATTTTTCTTTGGAAAGGTTTCTTATCATGGTGTTTTTAACTTTTCCTTTGATCTCTTCGAAAGGAGTAGCAATAGCTTTATTATCTTCTAATAATCTGAAAAATACAAATTTTCCTTTTGAATTTTCGAAGAACTTACTGAGTTTATTTAGTTTTGCTTTCCAGACCATATCGGAATAAACCTCATCTTTTCCAATACCAGGGATAATATCATTTTTATAAATGTGGTCTAGAACCCCATCTTTAGCTGGATAAACCGAGTTCTCTTCAATGAGTTTGGAAATTGCTTCGTCATCTTTCTTCTTCATATATTTTTTCACAAGTTTACGCATTTTTTTTACTGTGTCTTTTGAATCGAATCCAAAGGTCTGGATTTTCCTGTAGTGTTTGGTGCTAAATTTTTCAATATTGTTATCATAGTATGCTTTTATTTCTTCATCACTTGTCCCAATTGCTTCAACCACTAAAGTGTTATAAACGGTTCTAAGCATCATATTTCTTTTAATTTGAGAAATGGTCTCTTTAATTGTCTCGTTTTCTTCATAACCTGTTTCCAAAGCTTCCAGATAGAATACATTTTTTTTAACCTGGTCTTCAATGTATTGTTTCAAACCCTCACCGAATTTTATTGAACCTTGAATGTGAGAAGGAATTGCATCGAAACTTTTAATGAATTCTCCCACAGTTTTCTCAATTTCCGGGTTGGAACTAGTTATATATTTCTTTTCAGCTATTACCTGGTTGCTATCGATATCTGTCAGATTTATTTCTTTGATAACACTATAAATAATTTCGACTTTATATTTTGTCATTAATTCTTTTTCTGTATTCTC
>DAOVQH010000233.1 GCA_030628755.1 Candidatus Cloacimonadota bacterium
CAGTTTTCGTAGATTGTGTATAAATGGTCTGTTTCATTATTAACCTGCAGAACATATTTGCTGCCATCATCAAGTGTAGCACGCAGGTAATATTTGCTTTCATCATACATATTTATACCAATCTCAAGATCTGGCTGTTGGAGCGTTATGAGATAATTATCGATATCATCATCTATGAATTGGGAAACATTAACTTTGGATAGAGAATTCAGGATGATCCTGAGAGCTGGATTATTGTGTTGGATAGAAAATGAATTCTCTCCATCTTCAAATTGCCATAACGTATCTGTTGCAGTTAATTCATATCCGCTATCTTCATAAAGAACGGATATTTTAGCGATCTGTTCCTTATCCAGTTCAAGAACTTCTCGCTTTCTCCAGTTTGACGATTCTGTTTTGATATCATAAGCGACATTTTCTTCGAGCCGATAGATTTTATTTTCCCCTTGTTTTCTGGCTGGAGTATTGGAGTATGATGAACTTTTTCCTATCATAGAAACATCGAGTAGTTTGTTGTCCTTTCCATATATCTTGATAGTTGTAGCCAGACTATCCGTAAGTTTGTATGTCTCAAAAGAGCTTTCCTGTTCCGATATGGGAAGATTTGAAGTTTTAATACTTAATACTTTTTCAAAGAATCTCTCTATTTTATTCAGGCTTGCAGGATATTCGATCGGGTATTCGATAAACCAGGTATTATCCCTTTTTACCAGCTTAAGTGTATCTTCTATTGTTGTGATTTCAATTCGTTCAATTTTTGTAGAATCAATGTTAAAGAATGAAATTTTACGCTCGGTTTTATCATTTAGTTTTGTAATCAGGAAAAGGATAACAACAACTGCCAGAATAGCAAGGTATATTTTATGTTTTTTACTCATAAAGCTCTCCTAAAATCTTTCTGCGCTTTAATTCACCACGATAATGTAGAATACCCATAATTATCAGCAAAATAGATGGGAAAAGGATATTAATCCATTTTATTACTTTTCTTGTTCCACTGCTTAATTCTTTAAGAGGTTTGAACTCGGTTTCTCTTGAACGAATCTCAATAAGTGATTCTTCGGAAGCCATGTAATCCACTGCGTTCAGAACGAAATCAAGGTTACCTTTTACACCAGCACCTGCGCCTTCTTTTATGAAATCGGAGTCTGTAACGATCAATATCTTGCTGTTTGTAGTTTCCGGGATCATATCCATAAATTCTGAGTTATTAATAAAATAGCTCTTAAACAGACCGCTATAAATTCCTGCCACGATCTTTGGAGGATCAATGAACATGCCTTTCAAGTTTCTGTTCATATAATTTTGCAGGGAAATGTCCAGTCTTGGCATTGTTACTTCACCGGAATTCTCGGAAGTGTAAAGTAGGGGTTCGAACTCAAGGTCTTTGCCTGTTTTTGTAGTATCTATCTCCGAAGCAAAAATAAGCTGCATATAAGCGAGGTTTTTCACGATCAGGTTTTCTTTGTTTACATTATTTATGACAGGGAAGAAAGGATAACTGACCGGTGTTGCCATGCGGAAAATTCCCCGCTGCTGCTGAACCTGTACATGACCACACACAGCGTCGGCAACCAGGTTGTTCTTAATGGAAATACCATAATAACGGAAAAGGTCGAACAGGTTGGAATTTATTGATTCTGCTTGCTGAGTTTGCAAGTTTGCTTTTATCCTGTCCTGGAAAAACAGAATATTTCCTCCTCCCATTAGAAATTGATCCAGGTTATAAAGCTGATACATTGATAATGAATCTTCAACTCCGGTAAAAACTAATGCATCAACTTCAACATTAATCGGTTTACTCAGGTCAGTTTTACTAACCTCATAACTTTCGGAGATGTATTGTCGTACAGTAGCAAATTCATCGTTCTTTTGGGGATAACCTGGCATTTGGGGAATTTCCTCTTCCTTTTCTAATTCAAAGAAAGCGATCTTTTTCAAACAGATAGCTGATATCTTTTTAATTATTTTAGTTATATCATACTCTAATCCGCGTGTGTTTTGTATAAGAGGAAGTGATTCGGTTTTGTCTTTGTAAAGAAATGCGAGTCCCATATACACTTCCCTGATCTCTAATTTGTCATTTTCAATAACACGCATTGAAGCAGGAAATATCTGGCACTTTTGTGCTTCTTTTTTCAAGTTTTCCTCATCGCTGGGGTCAATGAATTCAAAGCGAAGTCTTCCCCTGGAATAAGCCTGGTATTCGGATAAAATATCTTTAACGAACCTGTGTGCATCTGCAACTTCACCGGGTAGATTTTTGGAAAAGTAAGCTTTAATAACCAGTCTGTCTTCAAGGTCTTTAACTGCTTGTTTGCTCGATTTTGAAAGAGAATATATCTTACCTTTCGAGAGGTCTATCCTGGTAAAGATTGATAATGAAACTAAATTCACAAAAATTATAATCGCCAGGAAAATTACAATGTCGATCCATATATTTTTTTTCATTTTTTCCCCCTATTTCCATTTCCTGGAGTTGAGGGCTATCTTAGAAAGTTTGAGGAACAAAACAATCAAACTGAGGAAATAGATAATATTCCTGGTATCGATAACCCCTCTGGCAATATTCGAGAAATGATAACCGATACTTAAATATTGGAAAATTCCAACCAAAAAACTGGGTATAAACATTAGAGAGTATTGAAGAATAAAAAAGAAAAACACAATGAAGAAACTGATGATAAAAGAAACTATCTGGTTGTTCGTAATACTGGATGTGAAAATACCGATTGAGCTGTAAACACCACCAAGAAGTATCAAACCGAGGTATCCACAGAATATTGCACCATAATCTATATTTTTCCCGAGAAATACAATGGTCAGAAAATGTATGAGTGTAAATAATAAACCAATCCCGATGAGAGCTAATGAAGCCCAGAATTTTCCCATAATAATTTCAGAATCTTTTACCGGTAGAGTTGTAAGAAGTTCAATTGTTCCACTGCTTTTCTCACGAGCAATAAGTCCCATTGTAATTGCCGGCACAAAGAAGAGATAAATTATTGGAATAATTCCAAACAAAGATCTTAGTTCAGCCTGGTTGTTTATAAAAAGCGGGTTAGTAAAGAACCAACCACATAAAAGCAGGAAAATAACCAGAACGATATAAGCTGCCGGAGAATTAAAATAACCCTTGATTTCTTTTTTTGCTATTAATGATGCGTAATTCATTATTCTCCTCCTTCTACTGTGAGATTTCTGAAGACAGCTTCCAGACTTACGTTTACTCTATGCATTTCTAACAGAGTCCAGTCTTTAGCTTTGATGTAGTTATAAATGTCTGGTCTTCTATCTACTGTGGAATCAAACTCCAATTCAGCTTGTATGAAGTTATTATCTTTTGAAGATGCAGAAACTAATTTGATATTTTTAAGATTCTCAGTCATTTCTTTGATCTCGTTTTCCTTTGCATTGAGTTCAAGATTGATTTTTGTTATATTCTGAAAACTGGATTTCAGTTCTTCTGTAGAGCCATCTGCAACGATCTTACCTTTATTTATAATAACGATGCGCTCACACACAGCCTGAACTTCCTGGAGGATATGAGTTGAGATCAGGAGGGTTTTTTCTTTTCCCAGTTCTTTGATCAGTTTCCTGATTTCTGCGATTTGGTTTGGATCTAATCCGGAAGTCGGTTCATCGAGGATAAGGATTTTGGGATTATGAAGAATGGCTTGTGCAATACCAACTCGCTGCTTATAACCCTTGGAAAGAGTATTAATAGGTTTTTCGATTATACCATGCAATCCACATTGTTCTATAACCTCTTTTAATCTCTTTTTGAAATTCTTAATTTCTCTGATATCTGCAACGAATTTTAGATAATCGTACACTGTCATCTCTGTGTAGAGTGGATTGTGTTCAGGAAGATAACCGATCATCTTCCTGATTTTCTGGGAATTTTCTAAAATGTTGTAATCATCAACTGTGATATTTCCTTCAGTTGGATTGAGAAAGCTAGTTATCATTCTGAGAGTTGTGGTCTTGCCTGCACCATTTGGACCAAGAAATCCAAGTATCTCACCATCGTTAATGTCAAAATTGATGTGATCTACTGCTCTTAATGTACCGAAATCTTTTGTCAGATTTTGAAGCTGAATCATAAAATTTCTCCTTCAATACTTATATTAAATTCAGAAGTTTTTTTACAAAAATTATAGCAATTTTTGTCAAGAATTTTGTCGTTTGTTTCAAAGGGTAAATTTGAATATATTATATATTAGATTTTATGGAAATTCATGTCGTTTGAATTTAGTATTGACACAAAAAGTAGTAATTTTTAAAAGTCATTCGAATTTGAGTTAGATCCTGAATAGCTCAGCGGAAGAGCGGGTGGCTGTTATCAGGCGGTTGCCTGACGGGGATTCAAATCGTTAATGATAAATGTGTTCTTTAGATTTTAATTTATTCCTGAATAGCTCAGCGGAAG
>DAOVQH010000089.1 GCA_030628755.1 Candidatus Cloacimonadota bacterium
ATTTGGGCAGAAACAGCAATCTTCTTCCCGGAAGAAATTATGCTTTCTACAGACCTGTCGGAATTAGGAATGGGAATTCAGGAATCCATTGCTCTCGATGACGACCCTTACATTAAATATGTTCTTGGCAGTGATTATACTTTCACAAACGGTATTTATGTTAATGCTCAATATCTGCACGGCTACATTCACGAACGATGTAATGACAATTTAGAGGATTATTTAATGTTCGGTTTAGAGAAAAAATTCTTGGAAGATAAAGTTAAATTTATGCCTCTAAACGGTGGTTTGGAAATTAAAGATTTTAATGATTTAAAAGACAATTATGCAGTTATATTCACTCCTGAAATTACATACTATCCTTATGACAATATTGAGTTGATTTTGGGTGCTCATATTATCGACGGAGAAGAATCTTCTACTTTTGGAAAAATGAAAGATAGCGATGATATTTATTTCAAAGCAAAGGTAAGTTTTTAAAAAAGTGAAATGAATATTTCAGATATTATATTCATAATATTAGGTTTATTTCTTTTTCTTTTTGGGATTACAATGACCATCTTTCCAAATGAAATCGGGAGGTGGTTAAAAACTCATTCTTTTCTATCGAATGATACATTTTATTTAGCTGGTTATATTCTGGGTTTAATTGGGTTAGTGATACTGGTAATAATATTTTTAGGATAGTTCGATTATATTCTTGAAGTTTATTTTACTCGCAGTTTTTGGAATTGCAATGGCTCATTTTGAAGGAGTCGTTGTTGTCTATTTGCGTAAAGCTCTCGGTTTAAAAGAAAAAGATTCAAACATAGATTTCCTGCAAAAATTTCCTAAAAAATATCTACTGATAGAACAAACCCGGGAAGCTGCTACGATCACTATGCTCGTTGTATTAGCTATTCTTGTTGGGAATGGTTTGCTTGATATGATTATTTTATTTCTTTGGACTTTTGCCTTTTGGGATTTATTCTATTATGTTTCACTTTATGTTCTAATAAAATGGCCTAATAGTCTTAAAAGAATCGATGTTCTTTTTCTTATTCCCAAACCCTGGATTGCTCCAGTCTGGTTTCCGATAAGCATGTCAATATTTACGATTTTAGTAATAATTATTTATCTAATTTAAGAATGTTTTTGTTAATAATTTATAAAAAAATTAATTGAAAGTTAAAGAAAAATGAATCAATCAAAAGTCTATATTCTGCCTGATGGTGAAGAAATCGACCTTTCACAGATTAAGAATATTGGTGATTTGAAAAGTGTAAGGTCCAAATCATTTACGAGTTTAGGATATTGTACATTCACAATCAAATTTAAGGATGGAACCTTAATAGAAATAAGTGAAGGTTATTTTTTCTATGATTGGATAAAATCTAAATTAAAATTACAGAAAATCAGGGATGAAATTATTCAGCATTTCAATGATCTTAAATCAAAATAATTTTTTTATTTTTTTCTCTTAAGTAACCAAGATTATTAAAAGTATACTAATTTTACACAAATTAATTTTTTAATTCAGGAATATTTATTAGGATTTCAAAAAAGAATAACAAGAGAAAGAAGGATATAACCACTTATAAGAATTTAAAAAATAGTTATAAATCATCATCCAAATCTATATCCTCAATCTCATCTTCATCTACATCATCACGCATCCAGTCAGGGCAGAAGGCTACGTTCTCGGTCTTATCCCAGCCATCCACATTTTTCAATCCGAAACGCTCAAGCACATCTGCTTCCCAGAGTGAATAACAAACCTTATCTTCAACAACTTCGTATACCAGTACAGGCCTATGATATTTCCTCAAACTGAAGTCAGTAGTGCTCAGTTCAAAGAATTCCTTAATTCTTTTTAAATCTCTTTCTGCGATCATCATAGCCAGCTCCCTGATTTAAGTCAGATTTAGTTGACCTTTTTCAATAGCTGAATTTACTCGTTCACAAAAATGATGCAGGAAAGAAATGTCAAATAAAATACAAAAAATTTTAAAAATAGGGGTTCCGATTTTTCTACTCGTAATTACTGAAAGTGTTTTTGGATTTGAACCGGGGATTAATGATTTCGCCAATAGTTACCAGTATGAACTTTATCATTCCTGGCTTAGAAAAGGAAATCTCAAAACCGATTTTCCTGCAGGTTTTACAAAGGATAAAGTCGTTAAAATTTTCAGGGATTCCGAAGGCAATGATATCCAGGTCGAGTATGATTGGACAAATTGGAAAATTACCGGTCAGCGGGAAGTTCTCCCTTTTGTATTTTATGCTGATGAATCACTTAAAATTCAGCCTTACATCAGTTTCATGGAGAATTTTATCTACCGCTTGAATACAGATAAAATAGACTACTTATATGATTTTATTGATCCGGATAAAATAGAGATTCAATATTCCGACCTTAAGGGTGTAGATGCTTTCAATATGCTCTGGAAGGATGTAAGTTCAAGACGAATATCTTTAGAACCAATAGAGCTATTCATTGAAAAAGATAATTTGGTTTTTAAAATAAAGCCTAAAGAAGCAGAAGAGTTTACCATTTTTTTCCCTAGAATATTAAGAATATCAGAAATTTTGGAAGAGATCAAATTAATTGAAGAAGCGAAATCCAAACCAATATCTGAATATAAACCAAAAATCACAAAACCAATCATTGAGGATGGTTTTTTACCAGAAATAGAAGAACTTACTCTTGCTGAATATATCGAAAAATATTACCAATCTCCACCTTCTCGAGAACTGCTACATAATAAAGTGAATGATGTCTCTACTTTCTTGAATTTAGAATTTCCACAGCATGACCTGGATTTTGACGGTCAGAGTTTTAATCTGAAGATCGAACCTTATGAAAATGATTTTTATGGTAATATGCTTCTGGAAGTAGAAAGAAATGATGATGGTGTTAACATTTTTTCCTCTGCAGAGTATAAGGTTTTCAATAAAAACTTCTCTCTGAAATCCGGTGAAAAGATAAATATATCAAAACTGACAAGTCTCGAGATCGAACAGATTATACCATCTCTACCCCAATTGATTTATGAACACCGCTCAATCGGTTCCAGGCTTTTAAACTTTCTTCTTATTCACGATGATGTTCCCACTACCCTTATTGTCAGGACTGATAAACGCCAGCTTTATGAAATCGATTCTTATGCAGACCTGCTCTTGCTTCTAAACAATTACTGGCAGGAAAGAGTAATCTATTTCAGCATTAATGAGATTAAAAAAATCGAGGGATATATCGAGTTCAAGGGTCATTTGATTGCCAGTGACCCTGATAGCGAAACCTGTGATCTGGCAGAGATACTATTTCATCTGGATAAGGAATTTAAAATTGATCTTATCATGATGATTCTGCATCCTGATGCAAAATTAAAAGTAAGGAAAGGATAATGAGAATATTTGAGACCCATGCTCATCTGGATTTCCCACAGTTCAATAGGGATAGAGACGAAATTTTAAAAAAATGCTTCAAAGCTGGGATTGAATTTATTATTAATGTTGGCGTAGAGAAAAAATCTTGCAGAGCTGGTATAAAGTTAGCTGAGAAATATGATCAAATCTTTGCTTCTGTAGGCTTTCATCCTCATGATGCAAGAGAGTTTGATAAGGAATTTATATTGAAATCAGCAAGACATCCGAAAGTTATTGCAATTGGTGAAATCGGGCTTGATTTTTACCGGAACCTTTCACCAAGGGATATTCAGAAGAGAGTATTTGAAGAACAAATAAAAATTGCATTAGCTCAGAATCTTCCGATAATTGTACACGATAGAGATGCACATGAGCAGTGTTTTGATATCCTTTCAAAGTATGATCCTCCTAAAGTAGTTTTTCACTGCTTTTCCGGGGATGAAGTTTTTGCGGATAAAGTAATATCAAAGGGGTGGCACATTTCCTTTACCGGTTCCATAACCTACAGGAATAGTTCTATGGAAAATGTTGTCCGTATGGTACCTCAAGATAGGTTCTTCATTGAAACTGATTCCCCGTATCTCTCTCCTGTTCCGAATAGAGGAAAGAGAAACTCACCCTTAAACTTACGTTATGTAATCGAAAAGATATCCGAAATTAGAGGAATGACTCCTAACAGGCTAGCTGAAATTACATTTCAGAATGCAATGAATTTCTTTCTCCCTGACTTGAATTACTGAGTTTCTAAAAAAATACTTGTAAGAAATATTTGCTTAAATAACTTTGCACAAAATTAACTTACGGAGGAATATATGGCAGTAGTAATTGACAAGGAAGCCTGTACCGGATGCGGTGCTTGCATCGAGACCTGCCCCACGGAAGCACTTTCCATGGTTGATGATAAAGCTGTCTGCAATGAAGATGAATGCGTTGATTGTGGAGCCTGTCTGGAAGCTTGTCCTGTAGAAGCTATTTCGTTATAATCATTTAATTGTTTAAGAGAATAAGCCGGCTGTAACAGGTCGGCTTTTATTATATATTGACAAAATGTGGTACTGAATAAATTTTCCGACAGTTTTTTATATGTATTAATTAATTATTTTTTATTTTTACAATTATAGTTAAAATCTATCATTCTATTTAAAATTAATAAATAGGAAGAGGAAAAAGATGAAATATCATAATCTTGTTGTTGATATTGGAAATACCCACATTGTGATGGGAATTTATTTCCAGAATAAATTGTTTCAATCCTGGCGGTTGAGTAGTGATAAATCCAAGACAGAAGATGAATATTTCAGTTCGATAAAGCTTCTTGCTGAGGAATATTCTATTGATTTAGGAGATGTTAATAAATCGGTAATTTCGTCAGTTGTACCTGAATTAACCCGGGTTTTTACTCATCTTATCCAAAAATTTATGAAATGTTCAGTGAAAATTGTCAATGCTTATACAGAGCTTGGATTGAAATTCCCGGTAGAAGATCCCGGATTTATTGGAGCTGACCTGGTGGTAAATGCCTTTTCTGCAAAGGAAAAGTATAAAACCAATTGTATAGTTTGTGACTTCGGTACTGCCACCACAGTTCAACTAATTGGAAAAGATGGGTATTTCCATGGTTCCATTATTGCTCCGGGAGTAATCACCTCTGCTAAGAACCTGTTTGAATCAACCTCTCTCTTGCCGAATATCCAGCTTCAACCCCCTGAAACCCTTTTGGGAACAAATACCAAGGATTCTCTCCTGTCTGGCATTATAACGGGTAATTCCTATATGCTGGATGGATTTGTTAAGGCAATCAAAGGTGAGTACAGACACCTTGGTGAAATTAAAACCATAGCTACAGGTGGTATTGCCGAACTCATCTGTGAAAACTGTAAAGAAATTGATATTATAGATAAAAATTTAACCATGGATGGACTGAACCTTATTTGCCAGAAATAAGAAATTTAACATTTAATGAAAAAAGTAGTATATCCCATAATTTTCATATTGTTTTTTGCTTCTTTTTCCTCAGCAGAAGTATTTTTACAACGATTCTATCTGGAAGGTTATGCCCCGCTTAAGGGAAATGAGATCGATTTCTTTAAACTCCATGAAGGATATTCCATAACGAGCCATCCAAGAAACATGTTAAGTGGTGTCAAACTTACAACAGAAAAAGAGATAGATTACGAAGAGAGAACGGTCAAATTTCTTGTAAAATATAATAAAATAGAACTTTATCCAACAGTTTATATTACCCTGGATAGTTATGCTCAGAATAATTTTTGTAAGATTTTTCGAAATCTTGTAAAAGAAAATAGCAAAGAACTTCTGAGCGCTAAAGATAGAGCAGAAGGTGCTGGTATAATTCCCGAAATTGTCATTGACTTACCCAAAATCGCTCTCCCTAAAGCAGTCCGTAAATTCATGGGTAACAAAGCTGGCAGGCTCAGTTTGGATGGCAGCCAGAAGTTAACCTTCTCAGGCAGTAGTACTTCAAGAAATGAACCGGGTGATGAAGATGATCGCAAACAGGATTTTGACCTTCAGATGCGACAGGACCTTAATCTAAGATTGAAAGGAACAATCGGTGAGAAAATACATGTGAATGTAACCCACCAGTCCACTTCAGATGAAGACGTTATGCCTACCCCGACTGAGATAAATGTAAACTATGAGGGTAATGAAGATGAAGTTGTAAGATCTATAGATGGGGGAAACATTTCTCTGAGCCTGAGTGGATCCAAGTTCTTCAGATATAGTGCGTCCTCAGAGGGTTTATTCGGAATTAAATCCGGTTTGGAAGCAGGTAACTTGAAGATAACGACAATTCTGGGCAAGGATGAAGCTAAAAAGAGCACGCAGAGATTCAAAGGAAGTACCCAGGCAGATTCAACTGTGATCGAGAGCAGGAATTTTGTTAAAAGAACCCACTATTTTATTGATCAGCCTGAGTTGCTTTACAAACTCTACGATGAAGAGTTCGGAATCGAAGGTGTGGACTATCCTCATGGCTGGAAAGATAATGCTATAGCAACTGCACCCAACGGAGAATGGTACTTAACTTCTACGGGTGCGGATCTTCTGCCCGATCCTGATGAAGAGGTTACCCTCTATGTTGATGATGGAAATGCAAGTAATAATAATATAACCATAGAAGGAATCGAAATTATTAATCCTGATATTACATATCACTTTGATATTATGACAGAAGGTACTGATTTTATCATCGATTACGATGCCGGTCTTGTCATTCTAACCTTATCGCAAAATATCAGTAAATTATATACAATTGGTATTACCTATACCCGGATAGATGGGCAGGTTATAGGAAATGATTTATCTACACCGGTTGAAGTAAAACTTCTGCGTAAAAGTAATCAGGATTTCACTGATGTAGATTACTGGAACCTGCAGGTCAGGAATATCTACAGCCTCGGTATGCAAAGTATAAAAAATGAAGGCTTTGACCTGAATGTCTATTCCCTTACGGAAAGTAACACCCCTGACTATAATATCCCCCCAGGTCTTATTGAAGAAACCATGACCTATAATGAATATCTTCGTCTGGACAGCAATGTGGATGGGGTGATCAATGGGGATGATAAGCCTATCCATCTCGACATAGGTTATATAGTATTTCCGTTCCTTAGACCATTTTATTCTCTGGAAGACAGCCTGATTTATGTTGAAGAAGAGGTTCAATATAATGAATTCTACAATTACATTTCAGTGAAGGGTAAGATTGGTCGTGATCAGATTGACCTGAGACAGATGAATATTTTACAAGGAAGTGTAATCATCAAGATCGGACCAAACAAAAAGAAACTTGTAGAAAATATAGACTATATAGTTGACTATGATTTTGGAATAATTACCTTTCTGACTGCGGAAGGTAAAGATTCCGATGTTGATATCGATATCAGTTTTCAATATAAACCTCTCTTCTCTGTTGAGAGTAAAACCATCTTGGGATTTCGAGCTGATATGAAATTCAACGACAACTTGAAATTAGGTGGAACCTTTATTTATCAATCGGAAAAAGTTAAGGAAGACAGACCTAAAATCGGAAATGAAAACCGTAGTATAATCCTAACTGATATTGATGGTGAGATTGAATACGAACTTCCCTTCCTTACCAGGGCTATCGACTGGCTTCCTCTGATAAAAACTGATGAGGAATCATCGGTTACTCTGTCCGGAGAAGTGGCTATGAGTATTCCCAGAATATATGGTAGTCCCAAGCAGAAAGATAAAAAGGAAGCCTACGTTGATGATATGGAATCCATTCTTGATACTTACCCTCTGGGTGTAACCAGAGGGTCATGGGACCCCGCCAGCAGACCTGGTGAATTTCCAAACGGGAATTATGTAAATTATGGAAGAGCCAAGATAAATTTTTACAATCCTCAGGATATTTATGCCCGGGAAGTATTTGACCCTGAATCTCTTACAGAAAAGGAAGAGCGGGAAAAGGTTTCGGTTTTAGCCTGTAAGATAAAGCCACTGGACTTAGGGATGCCTGGAATGGACCTCAAACACTGGGCTGGTGTAATGAAATACATTGGTAATGAGGTCGACTTTTCCAAGAAGAAATATATAGAAATTTTGGCCAAGGTGGACACACTTAACAATCAGCCCACCAAACCGGTTATCATCCACATCGACCTGGGAAAGGTGAACGAAAACTTCTATACCTTTACCGATGAGAACGGAGAAGGTATTCTGGATATGGAAGATGGACTGGTTGCACGTGACGGTATTCTCGACGGACCGGAGGATGTTGGTCTGGATAGAATACCAGATGGGGAACCCGGGGATGATCCTCATGATAATTACAGCGATATAGAAATTAAGATCAACGGGGAGACAGAATACCCGGAGATCAATGGAACAGAAG
>DAOVQH010000310.1 GCA_030628755.1 Candidatus Cloacimonadota bacterium
AGTTAGAGGGGGTTGAGAAAATATCGAGCATTTCATCAGTTTTCACACAGGCTGTACTGCGTTGGAACGTAAGAGCACTCTTACCATATTATCTATCTGTATATCAGTCAGATTCTTTTGCTGTGAAGCTCCTGAGGGACAGGCACTGATGCAAGCTCCACAACCTTCACAGAGAATCTCGTTCACTGAAACTATCTTTTTTCTTTCATCCATTTCTCTGGCATCATAAGGACAGGTTGCAATACAAATACCACAACCTGAACATAAATCTTCGTTTACACTTGCTATGATCGGTGAATGTGAAATTTCGTCACTGGAAAAAAGAGTCATAACTTTTGCTGCTGCACCTGATGCCTGCGAAACTGTATCCGGAATATCTTTGGGTCCCTGTGCTGTGCCTGCTAAATAAAATCCAGGCACAAGAGATTCTACAGGACGTAATTTCGGGTGAGCTTCGGTGAAGAAACCAAAATCGTTTGTATGTATTCTTAATGCTTTTGCCAGATCCAATGCTCCGGATGAAGGAACCATAGACATTGATAGAACTACCATATCACATTTTACACGAAGCTGTTTCCCTGTTAGAGTATTGATACACCAAACAACCAAATCATTTCCCTGTTTAATTATTCTCGCAGGTTTTCCCCTGATGTACAAAATATTTCCTTCTTCTTTTGCTCTGGTGAGAAATTCTTCATAATCCTTGCCGCCGGTTCTGATATCTATGGAGAAAACAATAGCTTCACCATCCGGAACATGTTCTTTATAAAGCAGAGCATGTTTGACCATATACATACAACAAATCTTTGAACAGTAGGGAAGATGATGTTCGGGATCGCGGGAGCCTACGCAGGAAATAAAAGCTACTCTTTTTGGGATTTTGTTATCAGAAGGTCGTAGAACTTCACCCTGAGTAGGTCCGGAAGCAGAGAGTAATCTCTCAAATTGTAATCCATTAATTACATCAGGGTATTTTCCTGCTCCATACTCGATCATGTTTTCCATTGGATAGAGTTCATATCCTGTGGCAACAATAACTGCTCCGACTTCTTCTTCAATTATCTCATCTTTTTGATCAAAATCTATCGCATCAAAAGAGCAGACAACTTTGCAAATACCGCACTTTCCATCTTTCAAAAAAAAGCTGCACTTTTCTTTATCGATAACAGGTTTATTGGGAATAGCTTGCGGGAATGGGGTATAGATAGCTTTTCTTTTTCCCATACCTTCATCAAATTCTGAATCTACACTCACCGGGCATTTTTCACTGCAAACACCACAACCTGTACATTTGCTGTTATCAACATAAGATGCTTTCCTTTTTATTTTTACTTTGAAATTTCCAACACTTCCGGAGATTTCTTCTAATTCTGAATAAACATATAAATTTATATTTTCATTCTGGGAAACTTCAACCATTTTGGGCGTCAGGATACATTGAGAACAATCTAAGGTTGGGAAAGTTTCTGATAGTTGAGCCATATGTCCACCGATTGATGGACTTTTTTCTAGCAGGATTACTTTGTGACCTGAATTGGCAATATCCAGTGATGCCTGTATACCAGCAATCCCTCCACCAATTACCAGAACCCTTGGGTTTACTTTGACTTTTACAGGAGAAAGAGATTCATTGAGCTTTGTTTTTTCAATTATTGATTCAATTATACTTATTGCTTTAGGAGTTGCTTCTTTTATATCTGAATGAACCCAACTGCATTGTTCTCTGATATTTGCGACCTCAGTAAGATATGGATTTAAACCTGCTTTTTCCGCAGTATTTCTGAAAGTTAGTTCATGCAAAGATGGGGAACAGGCAGCTATGACTATGCCATCCAGTTTTTTTTCTTTTATGTTTTTTTTAATTAAGTCCTGTCCCGGATCTGAGCACATGTATTTATTATCAGTACAAAAAACAACTCCAGGATATTTTTTTATTTCTTCAACAACCTCATTGATATTGACAGTTGCGCTAATATTTCTACCACAATGACAAACGAAAACTCCAATTTTTTTCAAGTTTTATTTTAACTCCATCACCTTCTCTTTCAGCACAGGTAGAACTTTGAATAAATCGTCAACTATACCATAATCAGCTTCATTAAATATCGGAGCATTTGGGTCTTTATTGATTGCAATTATGGTTTCAGCTCCCTTCATTCCCGTAACATGCTGAAAAGCACCAGAAATTCCTATTGCTATGTATAATTTGGGTTTGATTGTTTTACCGGATGATCCAACTTGCCTGTCTTTTGGAAGCCAGTCAGCATCTACGATGGGTCTGGAACAAGCTACAACTCCACCGATTGTATCAGCAAATTCTTCTACCATTGCCATATTTTCCTGCTCTTTAATTCCTCTTCCAATACCAATAACAATATCCGATTTAGTAATATCAACATCACCAGCAGGAGCTTCAATATATTCCACGAATTTACGGTAATCAGGTTCAGTAACAGAAGTATCGATATTTGCGATTTCAGTTTTCAGATTACTTTCCTCTACCAGGAAACAACCAGCTCTCACAGTAAATAAGTACGAAGGATTATCTCGAACTGTAACTTTTGCATTTAGCTTTCCATCATACACTTGACGAGTAACAGTTATTTTATTATCAACAACATCAATATCAAGGCAATCTGTAGTGAAAGGAATTTCTAATTGAGTAGCAAGAGCAGGACAAAGATCCATACCGAAAGCTGTATGACCCATTAAAGTGATGAAAGGATTTCCTTTCTTTATTATATCGGAAAGAGCAAGTTGATAGGATTCGGAATTGTAATCTTTAAAAACTTCGCTATCAATAACGAGGATACGATGTGCTTGTGATTTGATTTTTTTCACGAGATTTTCTGTATTGTGTCCCAGAACTAATGCAGTAAGATTTGAATTCGTTTTTTCTGCAAGCTTTCTACCACAATTAAGCAGTTCAAAGCTTATATCCCTTATTTCTTCCTGACGGTGTTCTATAAGTACAAAGA
>DAOVQH010000237.1 GCA_030628755.1 Candidatus Cloacimonadota bacterium
TCAGGATTGGAGATGGCAGATCACTCTATTATATTCTTAAAAAGTAACATCAGATTATTCGACCCATAATCGCACCATAATCGTCCCATAATCGGCTCATTTTCGTTTCATAAGTGTTTCATTAGCGTGATTTAATCGGCTCATATTCGGCTCACTTTCGTGCCATAATCGTGCCATTTTCGTGCCATAATCGGGTTGCAAATGGATCATAGATTCATTTTAGATAAGAAGGAAAAGAAATGTCCCCAAAAGGACGATTAACCGTTTCAACGGTTTTTGAAAGATAATAAAAAAATATAGATGAGGTTTTACTTATGAAAAAAAACTGGAATTCACGATTTTCCGATAATTTAAAAGAATACGGTGGATATTCTATCGGAAAACTCTTCGCACTTTTGAGCGACCCGGAAATCATATCTTTAGCAGGAGGGCTTCCTTCACCGGAAATGTTCCTTAAAGAAGGAATGCGTACAGCTTCCAAAAATCGTCTTCAAGAAAATATTGAAACAATTATGCAATATACGAACATAAAAGGTGAAATCGACCTGATTAAAGCAGTTATCCAATTCCTGAAACGAGACAACATCCACATTTCAGAAGAGAATATTGTAATTACATCTTCAGGTCAGCACGGATTAGATATAACAGGTAGACTCTTTCTGAATCCGGGCGACATTGTTATAATTGACCGTCCAACCTTTGCCGGTGCAATTGTAGCTTTCCAGCTTCAACGACCTGAATTCATTGGGATAGATACCGAAGAAGCCGGACCCGATGTAAAATCCTATGAAAAGAAAATCGAGGAATTGAAAAAGAAAAAACCGAAATATATGTATGTTATTCCCGATTTTCAAAATCCATCCGGGATAACTATGAGCCTTAAAAAAAGAGAAGCACTTTTGGATCTAAGTTATAAATATGATATTCCTATTGTAGAAGACAGCCCTTATCGTGATCTCAGATATTATGGAAAAACAATTCCATCAATTTATGAATTGGATCAGGAAAGAGAAGGTGGTCATGTAATTGGTCTTTACACATTTTCTAAGTTGTTCTGTCCCGGTATCCGGGTTGGATTCAATATCGGGCCAAAAGATGTTATTGACAGAATGACTAATATCAAGGAAGGAAATGTTCTCAATACTCCAAAATACAACCAGGATATGTGCACAGCTTTTTTAACTGAAATGAACTACGAACCTCATCTGGAAAAATGCAGAAAATACTATCGTGAAAAACTTAATATTTTCCTTCAAACAATGGAGAAATATTTTCCACCTGAAATGGGAATTACCTGGACAAAACCTGAAGGAGGACTTTTCCTCTGGGTTACAGTTCCAGAGCATATTGATACTTATAAGTTATTCTATGAAGCACTTAAATTCAAAGTTGCATTTGTTCCGGGAAGTGCATTTTATGGCGAAAATCAAAGTAATAATCACATGAGAATAAATTTCTCTTTTGCTTCCAAAGAACAACTTACAGAAGCTGTTAAACGTCTGTCTGAATGTATAAAAAATCATATTTAGAGGAATACTATGGATCTGGGAATAAAAGAAGTAGCTCTCGTAAGAAGGTTTCGACTCGAGAGCTTGCGTCGAGTCGAGACTATGTCAAGATAGTTACTTAACTCTTTCATCTCGAGTCGATGTCCTTCAGTCCTTTCGACTCGAAAAGTATTAGCGAAAATTATAGGAGTAGATTATGGATTTGGGAATAAAAGATAAAATAGCTCTGGTTACTGCTTCCAGTAGGGGTCTTGGCAAAGCAGTTGCTCAAAGGCTGTCCCTGGAAGGTGCTAAGGTAATGATTTGCTCACGGAATGAAGAGAACATAATACAGACTCAAGATGAAATTGCTTCCCAAACAGGTGGATTGGTAAAAGCTTTTATCTGTGATGTAACTTATGAGGAAAATGTTCATAAAATGATCGAACAAATTGTAGAAGAATTTGGGACAATAGACATCTTAGTTTGCAATGCTGGGGGACCACCTGCGGGTACAGCAGAAGATTTTAAGCTTAAAGATTATCGCCAGGCAATAGAATTAAATCTACTGAGTACGATAAATCTCTGCAACCTGGTTATTCCCTATATGAAAAAGCAAAAGTGGGGAAGAATCGTTAATATGACATCTGTCTCCGTTAAACAACCCATCGATAATCTTATTCTTTCCAACACATCCAGAACAGGGGTTCTTGGTTTTGCAAAATCACTTTCAAATCAGGTGGCAAAATATGGAATTACCGTAAATACTGTTTGCCCGGGATATACAAAAACACAGAGAGTAGAAAATCTGGCTAAATCCTTTGAAAAAAGTGGAAAGGGAACAATTGATGATTTTTATACAAATCTCGAAAAAAATATCCCGATGGGAAGAATTGGAACTACGGAAGAATTTGCACAAGCTGTTGCTTTCCTTGCATCAGAGGGAGCAGGATACATCACAGGAGTTGCATTGCACATCGATGGTGGATTTGTGAAAGGGTTGTATTAAAACTAATTAAATAAAAAATAAGGAGAAAAAAATAAGCTCACTGATACACACAGATGAATACGGATAGGAAACTTAAATCGAAAAATTAAATATAAATTTGAATTTGTGTTAATCCATGAACAAAAAAAAATCGAAGCAAAAAGGTTGGAATATGAAGTATGAAAAAATAACAGAAAAGATTATAAAAGCTTTCTACAATGTTTATAATTCTTTGGGTTATGGTTTTCTTGAAAAGGTTTATGAAAATGCTCTGCTGATAGAATTACGGAAGTTGGGATTAAAATGCAAAAGACAAGTTCCAATTAAAGTTTTTTATGAAAATCAAATTATAGGTGAATATATTGCGGATATTCTTGTTGAGAATAAAATTATTATCGAATTAAAAGCTATTAAACAGCTCACTAAACAAGATGAAGCTCAGCTTCTTAACTACCTTTCTTCAACTGAAATTGAAGTAGGATTGCTGTTTAACTTCGGTGAAAAACCAGAATTCAAACGGAAGATTTTTGATAATGAACGTAAAACTTATATCCATTCAAATATGAGAAAATCCGTGAGCTAAAAAAAGCTCACAGATGAACCCCGTTTAGATAATTCTAATGTCTTGTGGAATTAGATAAGCTTATCGGAATATCTAACGGGGTGAACACAGATGGGCACGGATTGGAAATAAAAAAGGGAAAAGTAATTTATTGAATTATGAACGTAAGACTTTTATCCGTCCTGATCCGTGAAAATCCGTGAGCAAAAAAAAGGAGATAAACTGGCTCACAGATACACACAGATAGATACGGATAAGAAATTAAAAAGTGAAAGAAATGAATATTAAATCTGAATCAGTGTTGATCCGTGTAAATCCGTGAGCTAAAATAAGGAGAATAAAAAATGAAATTAGCTTTTTTAGGTTTTGGTACAGTTGGACAGGGAATTTGTGAGATTCTTTTGAGGAAAAAGGAATATCTAAAGGAAAAGTATAATTACGAATTTGATGTCGTTGCAGTAGCAGATTTTGTTTATGGCAATGTTTATAATCCTGATGGACTCGATATTCTTTTTATGCTGGAACAGGCAAAAGCCAAAAAGAAATTCACAAAAGATGTAACAGATTGGGATAATCTTACTTTGATCAAAGAATGCAATGCAGATGTTCTTTGCGAATTGACCTTCACCGACCTGAATACAGGCGGACCAGCTGTTGACCATTGCAGAGCTGCACTGGAATCCGGGAAACATGTGGTTACAAGTAACAAAGGACCTGCAGCTCTCAAATATCAGGAAATGAAAGCTCTTGCAAATAAGAATGGCGTGAAATTCCTGATTGAAGGAACTGTGTGTGCCGGAACACCGGTAATCAATCTAATAGATGGACCTCTTGCTGGCTGCGAAATTTCCAAAATTTGTGGAATCCTGAATGGAACAACAAATTATATGCTATCTGAAATGGAAAAAGGAATGGATTACGATAAAGTCCTCAAAATAGCTCAGGAACTTGGTTATGCCGAAGCTGATCCAACCGGAGATGTGGAAGGTTATGATGCCAGAGGAAAAGTTACGATCCTTGCCAACATCGTTATGGGAGCACCTCTGAATATAAATGATGTTTCATGTGAAGGAATCACTAAAATAACTTCCGATGATATTAAAAAAGCAAAAGAACAGAATTCTCGCTGGAAACTTATTGGTTCTGTTGAGAAAAAAGATGGAAAAGTAATCGGTTCGGTTGCTCCTGAAATGGTTGCTCTTTCACATCCACTTGCAGGAGTAATGGGTGCAACTAACGCTCTTACTTTTTCCACAGACCTTCTGGGTGATGTTACTATTGTTGGTCCCGGTGCTGGTAGAATTGAAACCGGATTTTCTATTCTGACCGA
>DAOVQH010000152.1 GCA_030628755.1 Candidatus Cloacimonadota bacterium
AGATGTTTATGAATCTTTGACTAATATAATGTTTGGGATGAAAAGTTATACAGCAAATGAATGCAATAAAATTCTTCATCGAGCTGGACAATTCTGGCATCATGAATCTTATGATCATTATATTAGAAATTTAAAGGAATTGAGGTTTCATATTGATTACATTCTAAAAAATCCTGTAAAAGCTGGTTTGGTAGCGGATTGGGAGGAATGGGATTATAATTGGGTCTTGAGAAATTGGGAAGATGTTAAAATATAAATGATTGCGACCTGGCTTACGTAAATAGCGACCTGGCAGGTCGCTTTACGTAACTCGACCAGCCTGGACGAGAAAAAGAAATTAGCGAGCAAGGCTGCTCGCTTTACGAAATGAGGTAAGTTATGTTTTTCTGTATAGAATGCGGAGCAGAGGTGGCAAAATGGTCTGGTAAATGCCCTGTTTGTATATTATTAGATTGCAATTTGTTGAAGAGGATCAATCTAATTATCCACTAATAATTGGATATGAGACGTAACTTAAAGCTATATGTGAATTAAAAAAATCTCCGATTTAGTGTAACTAGACCAAGTTCGGTCGTTTTACATAATTATCCAAAATCATCTTGACAAAATAACCCTGCTAAAATTAAAAGTATTTCAATAATAGCAGGGATAAAAATAATATGTATGTAACTCGAGATTTAGAAAAAAAGATAAATTCTTATCTACATACACCTGAAATAATAGCAATTCTTGGAGCAAGGCAAGTTGGTAAAACCACTCTTCTACAAAGTATTTCCAAAAAACAGAATAATTGTAATTTTATCACATTTGAAGATAGAGAAATCCTTTCTCTATTTCAGGATGATATAAATTCATTTTCAAAATTGTATCTTTCAAACTTTGACATATTAATAATAGATGAATTTCAATATGCAAAAGAAGGAGGTCAAAAACTTAAATTATTATTTGATACTGTTCCAAACAAAAAGATAATCATCTCCGGTTCTTCTTCATTAGATCTTACAAAACAAGCTATGCAATATTTAGTTGGCAGAATATTTCAATTTCAGCTTTTTCCATTCAGTTTTTATGAATTTTTATCTTTCAGAGATGAAGAAGGTTATAAAAATATTTTAATTGGACTTGTTAATCAAGTCAGGAAAGCAGTTAATTCACAAAATAAGAATTTACCGACCTTATCTTCAGCTATTAAAAGCAGATTTTCAAAATTAGTTGATGAATTTGTTATTTATGGTGGTTTTCCCAGAGCTTCGATTGCTGAAGTAAACCAAGAAAAACAAATTGTATTAAAAAACATTTTTTCAACATACTTATTAAAAGAGATTAGAGATATTTTGAATCTATCGGAGGATTTTGAGATAGAAAAACTGGCAAAATGTCTTGGTTTGAAAATTTCTAATCTGATACAGATGGATGAGATTTCAAATTTTATTGGAGTTCATCATAAGAAAACAATCCAATTATTGAACATTCTTGAAAAAACTTATATCATCAATCTTTTAAGTCCATATTATACAAATAAGCTCCTTGAGATAAGTAAATCAAAAAAAGTTTTTTTTTCAGATACAGGTTTCAGGAATACTGTTATTCAGAACTTCCAGGAAATTTCTTTGCGAACGGATAAAGGTGCTATGTATGAGAATTATGTTTTTTCTGAACTTAAAAAAGCAGAAATAAATCCAAAATATTGGCGGACAAAGTCGAAAGCAGAAGTTGATTTAGTTTTAGAAATTGATTCAAAAATTGTACCCATTGAAATAAAATCTAATTTATCCAAACCTACATTACAGAAATCTTTAGTTAGCTTCATCAAAAAATATAATCCTGAAATAGCTTTTGTCTTTTCAAGAGATTATTATGAAGTAAGGAAATTCGAAAAAACTGTTGTATATTTTTTGCCGTTTTTTTTGATAAAATCTATGATGAT
This sequence comes from Candidatus Cloacimonadota bacterium, assembly GCA_030628755.1. GTDB lineage: Bacteria > Cloacimonadota > Cloacimonadia > Cloacimonadales > TCS61 > JACNIV01. The sequence goes on from DAOVQH010000152.1 coordinate 1,928, forward strand.
GTATGGTAAAAATTAGAAATGGTTATTGATTTTGATGATGAGAAAAAATATAAATGCAAATCATCAATAGCCCAGTCCTTCAGGGCTGGGAATTGATAATGTTTCCATCTATAAATAACACGCCGTTCATAGTGTTCTAATACGGCTTCGCTTCTAAAGATAGAAATATGACAAATTTGCATAGGCAATATCACATAACAACATTGTTTCTTACGAGATAGATAGCTTCGCCGTTATTCGATGATAGAAAGAGATTTCGTATAACAAGAGGTAAATTATGTTTTTCTGTAATGAATGCGGAGCAGAGGTGGCAAAATGGTCTGGTAAATGTCCTGTTTGTGGTGCCTGGAATTCATTAAGAGAGACCAGTAGAATTATTGGTAAAAAGAAAAAAAGAAACCTTCAGGATGTGCTGAACCTTGAAGGTTTTGAGGAAAGTAAACCCGAACCTTTGAAAGATGTAGAGGTTGGAATAAAGGTGAGACTTACATCGCAAATAAGTGAATTTGACGGTGTACTTGGTGGAGGTTTAGTTCCAGGTATGGTGGTTTTAATTGGGGGAGAGCCGGGGATTGGGAAATCTACTTTAATGCTTCAGGTGTCCAATCAGATCGCTAAAAATGGGAAACGTGTTCTTTATGTTTCCGGAGAGGAAAGTAAAAGCCAGATAAAACTTCGTAGTGACAGGTTAAAGTGTGATGCTGATAATTTATTCCTGTTTTGTACAACCAGTTTTGATGAAATTGAAAAAGCAATATCTGATTCTGAGCCTGAAGTTTTAATTATAGATACAATTCAATCTGTCTACGTGAATTCAGTTGAAAGCTCACCAGGAAGTGTTTCACAGCTTCGGGAATGTACAAGTCTTTTCATAAGGATAGCCAAGCAAAAGAGTATCCCGATTTTTCTTATCGGTCATGTTACAAAGGATGGAATAGTTGCCGGCCCGAAAATCATAGAGCATATGGTGGACACAGTTTTATATTTCGAGGGTGAATCCCAGAATCAATTCAAGATTCTGCGAGCAACGAAAAACCGGTTTGGCTCGACCAATGAGATCGGTATTTTTGAAATGCAGTTAACTGGTCTGCAGGAAGTAAAAAATCCTTCTAAGTTATTTTTAAGCAGGGAAGAGAATAATACTGGTTCAGCAGTAGGATGTGTTCTTGAGGGTTCACGTGCTTTTCTCGTCGAGGTTCAGGCTTTGGTTTCTCCAGCAAGCTATGGAACTTCGCAAAGGGTTGCTCTTGGTTTTGATCACAGGAAACTTGCAGTTCTATTGGCAGTAATAGAAAAGAATTTATCTCTGAACCTGCGGAATAATGATGTTTTTATAAATCTTGCAGGAGGAATGAAAGTTCTGGAACCTGCACTTGATCTGGCTATTATTGCAGCGATAATATCCAGTTTCAAAGAAAGAGCTTTACCTGCCAATACTCTACTTTTAGGAGAGGTGGGATTAAACGGAGAAATCCGCCCTGTTTCTCAGGTTGAGAAAAGATTAAAAGAAGCAAAAAAACTGGGTTATGAGAATATTATCATTTCAGCTAGAACGAAGAATATCAGTAAAAAAATATTTGTCTCGAAAATAAAACATATAAGGCAACTTTTTCCGATACTTTTTTCCAAATAAAAAAGCAAAGCGACCAGTTTATCTGCAAACCAATGGCTTGTAAACCTTAGGCATGACTTGGTTGCTATCTCTCGACTTGGCAGGTCGAGATACAAAAAAAGCCCCGAATTCGGGGCTTTCTCATTTATCTATTTATTAAAATCCACCGGGTTTAGTTGCGTCTTTAAGCTGTTTTAAAAGTTCTCTGTTTTTCTTTATGTCTTTGAGTACAGATGGTATATCAGTCCGTTCTTCAGCTTCATTCAGATAATTCTCAGCTTTAATAAAATAGGCTTGAGCTTCAGATTTAACTTTGTCTCTTTTTTCTACCAGTTCATCTGCTTTAGCACCGTAATAAATGCTTTTATCTTGATACATTTCTTCGTATTCGAGATATTTTTCATACTTTTTATATCCGAGGTTTTGGTTTATTGAAGCAAGAATCCTGTAGGATTCATATAAGTTTGCATCCAGTTCAATTGCCTTATTTGCGCTTTGTTCAGCTTTTTGATAATCTTCCAGAGCAATATAGATATCTGCGAGTCGGTGATAAACTTTTGGTAGTTCCGGTGCGAGTTCCTTTAATTTAAGAAGAATATCCAGAACTTCCTGGTTTTGATTTGTTTCGCGATAAGCACCTGCAAGATTAATATATGCATTTATGTTATCTGGTTGCTCTATGATAACCTGTTTATATTTATTTATTGCACTATCCAATTTGCCGGTTTTGTGATAACATTTAGCTAATTTCTTTTGAAGATGATCCACATCAGGGAAAGCTTCAGTTGCCTTTTCGAGAGGTTCGATAGCGTCGTCATATAATTCTTGTTCGAAAAGGAGCTCACCGAGAGCATAGTAGGCATCACCAAATTCAGAATCTATCTCAATAGCTTTTTCAAATGCTTCCTGAGACTCGTCATAAAATTCTATTTCAGAATAGATAATTCCAATTCTTAGCCAGATCTCTTTATTTTCTTCTTCAATCCCGGTTATCTTTGTAAGTGCTTCTACAGCGTCTTCGTATTTCTCCATTTTAATGTAAGTTTTACTAATGTAATCCAAAATATTCTTGTCATTGGGATCAACCTCTAAACCTTTCAGATAATACTCTTCAGATTTATGGTAATCCTTTTCGATGAATTTTAGAAGACCAAGATAGAAATATCCTTCCTTATTTTTAGGGTCTACTTTAACAAGGTTTAAGAAGGTTTCTTCTGCTGGACCATAATTTTTACTATTGAAATGCTGTACAGCAATACTTAATAATTTCGTAACTTCCCCTGTACTGAACTCTTCGATCTTCGCAACTAAATTTTCCTTAATAGCTTTTCTTCGCTGTTTCCCGTCTTTTTTTACATTAAAAGAAACTGCTACAACATCTTGGGATTTCATACTGAATATTTTTGCTATTATTTTGAATTCAGTATTTGAAATTGCAGAGACATTACCCCAAACAACAATATCTGCTTCAAGTTCAGCACCCATTTTGGCAATTTCTTCTTTTCCAATATAAGATAGATTTGTATATCCTGAGGTCTTAAAGACATTTGTTGATTTTTTTGTATCGATCAGTTCGAAGTTTTCATTGTCTTTAAAAATTTCTTTAAAGTCACGTTTCATCAGAGCTTTTACTATGTAATCACTTTGCCTGTCGTTTTTCTCAAAATTAAGGATTGCTACTTTTTGGGCATTAGCATGAAGAATATTAGCAATAAAAAAAATTGCTAAGATTAAGAATATTAATTTTTTCACTTATACTCCAGTGTTATTTTCTTTGAAATTTTTTTGTTAGCAATTTTTTTCAGAATCTGAATTGAGGCAAGTTTTTTTTGGGAAAGTTAATAAAACACACTTTAATAAATAGTATATAAGAATAAATTACCTTTAGTAAATTCAATAGAACAGGTTTCTAATTTAAAAATGTTACTTATTCTGAGAAAGGTTATATCATAATTTTTTATTATTAATAGCATTTTTTAGATAAATTTTACCTATTAATAAATTCACAAAGTATATATTGAAATTATGCATTACATAATTTGATAGTTTTTCTTAATAAATTATCAATCAGGATTCCAAAGAAACCCATTATAATAAGATACATTAGCATTTCAGGGTATTTAAGCAAGTAACGAAAATCGAGTAATCGAAATCCAAGGCCACTATTCACTCCCAGCATTTCAGCAGCGATGATAACTGTCCACCCCAATCCCCATATTATCCGGAAGAGACTCATTAAACTTGGTAAAGTTATTGGCAATTGGATATAAACAAATAACTGAAACTGAGTTGCACCTGAAACTTGAGCTTCATCAAGATATTCTTTCGGGATATTTGCAAAACTATCTGAAGCAGCTATTAAAGTCGGGAAGAAGAGGGTTATAAACATTATAAATATAATAGGAAGTTCTCCGAGACCAAACCAGATTATAGCAAATGGTAGCCAGGCAAATGGAGAAATGTGACGAATAAAATTTATTGAAGGAAGAAACAATTTGTCCAGAATTTGGTAATGATAGAGAAAATATCCTCCAATTATACCCAGAATCCAGGCTATGAGAGCAATTACACTTACTCTTAAAAAAGAGATCAGAATATCTGTAAAGAGGATTTCTAAGGGTAGATTAATTCTAATTACATCAGAGTATGTTATGCCAAGAGAAAATGCTAACAGAATAAAAAGGAAAATAATAAACAATCCGCCTAAAGAATCGAACTTATTTAACTTCAAAGTAAACATCATCTGGATTTACCTCATTTTCTATATATCCCTTTTCGATCATTTTTTTAATGACTTTTTGTTCAAATTTTTTC
>DAOVQH010000080.1 GCA_030628755.1 Candidatus Cloacimonadota bacterium
TATCTTGTTCATTTCCTACAGCCAAAATTTGACCCTGAACATTAAATTTATAATGTCCCTGAAATTCAATATAAGTCCCCGGATCAATTGTTAAAGCTTCTCCATCAGGAATTGTTAGATCTCCAATAACCTTCACTGTATCTGCACTCCAGATACCGGAGACATCACCAGATACAAAGATAGTATCCGCATTTAATAAACTATAAAAAGTTATGAATATGTATAAAATAATAAACCTTTTCATGATCTCCTCCAGTTTATTTGATTAATATTTATCCTGTGAAATGCGTGAGCTTATTTCATCAGGATCATCTTCTTTGTTTCTTCAAATTTTCCTGATTGTAGTTTATAGAAATAGATTCCTGAACTTACAGGTTGATTATTTTCATCAGTTCCGTCCCAAATGACACTTCTCGTCTCCAAGCCCCTGCTTGGAGATGTATAAAGTGTTTTCACTTTTTGTCCTTTCAAATTGAAAACCACAATTTCGGTGATTTCGGTGATTTCGGTGTTTAATTCAAACGAGATCGTGGTAGAAGGATTGAAGGGGTTGGGGTAGTTTTGTTGAAGTTTAGTTAATTGAGGAATAAAGTTTTCCTCTGAACTAACTATAACATTCTGATTTTCATAAGCACCAATATCAATTCTACTACCATATACTCGTGTATTACCAGCTAGGTCAAATTCAGGTAGATTCAAACCGGTTGTATCTGGTGTTCCAGCATTAACACATGGAGAATCATCTAACAAAGAATAAGGATGCTCTCCAGTTCCCCAAAATAGTGGGTCTGCATCAATACAATTCTCATAATCTCCATTAAAACCAGCAGCTCCATCACCTCCAAACTCAGATATTCCGCCTTGCACATTGCAATAATAAAAATCTGGATCTGATGTTTCTCCCATAAGATAAATCTGATCGCCATCTACTGCACTGTTATTCCATATAATATTGTTAATCAATTGCGGAGTTGAATCAATCCCACAAACAATTCCACCACCATTGCAAGCATAATTATTAACAATCGTATTATTTATCATTACTGGAGAAAAATACGACGCACAAGTGATACCACCTCCTATAAACTCTGCATAGTTATTGGCAATAAGGTTATTGATCAGAAGAGGATTCGAACTAAAGATCCCTATTCCAACATACATTAACCCACCATTTTCTGATATAGAGTTATTTATTATTATAGGGTTTGAATCATTTTGACAGAGAATTCCAGCAGTACCATAAGCAGTGTTATTGCTGATGATATTATTTTGAATCATTGGAGAAGAATTGTCTATCATGTAGATACCTGCTCCTGCCCCGTCACCTGGATTAACTCCGCCAGCAGAATTATTTGAAATATCATTAAATTCAATTAATGGTGAAGAATAATAAGAGCAATAAATTCCTGCACCTAAAGTAGCAAAATTGTTATAAATAGTTGAATTTGCAATATGCACTTTGCTATAGTTTTTAAAATATAAAGCTCCTCCACTTCTATCTTCAAGTTCTGTTCCTGTTGCTCTACCATATTCAAAACTACAATAATAAAATTTTGAAGAATCATTCAATACAGAAGTATTGCTAAACCGAATTCCATGCCAACCTTCATCGTGATTAATCGCTGTAAAACAAATACTATCTTGTTCATTTCCTACAGCCAAAATTTGACCCTGAACATTAAATTTATAATGTCCCTGAAATTCAATATAAGTTCCTGGATCAATTGTTAAAGCTTCTCCATCAGGAATTATTAAATCTCCAATAACCTTCACAGTATCTGCACTCCAGATACCGGAGACATCACCGGAAACAATGATAGTATCCGCATTTAATAAACTATAAAAAGTTATGAATATAAATAAAATAATAAACCTTTTCATGATCTCCTCCAGTTTATTTAATTAATATTTATCCTGTGAAATGCGTGAGCTTATTTCATCAGGATCATCTTCTTTGTCTTTTCGAAATTATTGGTTTTCAGTCTGTAGAAATAGATTCCAGAACTTAAAGGATGGTTATTTTCATCTTTGCTGTTCCAAATGACAATTCTCGTCTCCAAGCCCCTGCTTGGAGATGTATAAAGTGTTTTCACTTTCTGTCCTTTCAAATTGAAAACCACAATTTCGGTGATTTCGGTGTTTAATTCAAACGAGATCGTGGTAGAAGGATTGAAGGGGTTGGGGTAGTTTTGATGTAAAAAGACTTCAGGAGTTTGAACAATTATATTGTCATCTATATCAACATAAGGTGGAGCTCCATATTCATAAGCTCCCATATCTATTATTGCACTTCCATTACCATCTCCATCCCATACTCGCTGATTGTGCAAAAGATCCCAGGGGGGTAAGAATAAACCGGTTGTATCAGGTGTGCCGGTATCAATGCAGGGAGAAAGTTCAGTTAATTGATAGGGATGATTGCCGGTTTGCAGAAACAACGGGTCTTCATCGATATTACCCTCCATCCAGTTAACCGTACAATGACCATTAGTTACTATTCCTGCTTCCCCTCCTTCGATATCCGAATATGAGATAGTAATAAAGTTATAATAATATGATTCTGAGCAATAAACTTCCTGCGGAAGATTATTCCAGAGAATTGTATTGATCAATGTGATATTAGCACCGTTCCAACAGTAAATACCACCTCCATCAGCATCAACATTATTATTAGATATTATAACATTATCTAAACTCATAGTAGAATTACCGCAATAAATTCCACCACCCCAATGGGCACTATTTCCTGAGATCAATACATTCTTTAAACTTGGAGATGAATCGTAGCAACAAATCCCACCCCCTGAACGACCAACATTGTTATTTGTAATTATTACATTTACAAAACTTGGAGAAGAATTATTACTACAATAAATTCCACCACCACTAAATGTTTCAACATTATTATCTGTTATTATTATATTCTCAAAATTCGGAGATGATGCGCTGCAAACAATACCGCCACCAACAGCCAAACCATACACATATCCATTTTGCATTTTTAAATTCTTTATTGATGATTCATTTACATTATAAAAAATCATAATGTTAGCTGAATAGTTAGCATCCAATATAGTATTTTCAACTCCACAACCAGATAAGGAAACATAACTCATCCATTTTAACGGATATGTTTCACCATTTGTGAAATTACTATAAGTTCCAGGACCAAGATAAATTGTATGATGATTTAAACTATCACCATAAATCCTTTTTAATGCATAGTTTATTGTTTTTAGAGGAAAATCGGGATCAGTTCCGGCATTTGAATTATCTCCATCGATTGATACATACAGATCTGAATTTATAAGACTATCATTAATACAATTCTGGATATCAAAAGTATAAATATCAATAGGTGATGTATAATAGTCAGATGGATTCATTACTGTAAAAGTATCGACTATAACATTAATCATATTGCATTCCTCTGAATAAATATCTGCTCCGGAACCTCTGGAACTATTGATGGAATTTGAATATATATTACATTTATTTGTTTCACAAAAAATTGGAATAGAGTTATAAAAGGAAGCACCACCTCCTATCATATCAGAAATATTGTTTGTTATTGTAACATTTTCAAAAGTTGGGAAAGAATTTCTACAAGAAATACCTCCTCCAGAAGCAGTGGATCCTGTCACAACATTACCTGTAATAATTAAATCTATAAAATTAGTAGAAGAATTATCAGTGCAATAAATACCTCCACCACGTTGAGTAGAACAATTATAAGAAATAATTACTTTATCTAAACATATGGATGATTCTTTGCTATAAATTCCACCTCCCATCCGTTCTGCGCTATTCTCCGATATCGATGAATTCTCTATAAACGGATCAGAATTCTCACAGTAAATTCCACCACCGTCAAGTGAGGAAGTATTATTCTTGATCGTAATTATTGTACAACTTGGGGAAGATAAATAGCAATAAATGCCACCACCATAAGCAAAGTAATTATTACTATTAGTCGAATTATTTAAAATAATTACACCTTCTAAAATCGGATCAGAATTCTCACAGTAAATTCCACCACCGTATGTTAAGTTTGAATGACTAAAGGTAATATTGTTTGATACAATTATTTCCTTTAAACTTGGATTAGAATTTTCACAACAAATTCCACCACCTTTTGTAATATTATCCTCACTGTATGCTGAATTATTTATAATTTTTAAATTCTCTAACGTTGGCGAAGAATTTTCACAGTAGATTCCACCACCATTATTTGTAAAACCATTCTGAATTGTAACTCCGCATAATACTGTAGTTGAATCTTCTCCACTTTCAAAAGTTACCACACTACCGTTCTGGTTTCCATCTATCACAGTTTGGGATATATATAATGTATCCTGTGTGGTTAAGAACAAAGAAGCAACAGTAATATTTTTTCCATTATAGTTAATATTCTCAAAATAAGTATCTGGCTGAACAAGAACTGTATCACCATCAACTGCTACATTAATCCCTTCCTGTATTGTTGGTTGGTCTGCTGGTACATTAATAATAATTGCTGAAAGTAAAATAGGCATAAAAAATAATAAAAATACTAGAACTCTTTTAAACATTATTCCACCTGCTTTTAGGTTATTTGCTTACTATGTGTAAAGAATTTTAATTTATATTTTTGGCAAGTTTTTTTATTTTCAGACCTTACGGATGGTCATTGTTTATTTTTCCACATATTCTTCGACCTCCGTAATGGTCTGTTTTTGACTTGACCCTTTCAATCATTGCGGAGGTTTTCAACCATCCGCAAGGTTTCATGCATCATAATTCATGAATATAGGGTTTAATATCCTCTAAATTTTGTTTTTGTTTGTAATAATCTTTCATCAAAATTTCATACTCATTATAAGAATCAAAATATTCAAAGAAAAAATCCTTATCAAATAAATTGTTATCTCTTTTTCCAATCCATTCCAGGTAATTGGAATATCTCCATTCTCTCGGATCATTTACGAGACCTGCATCAACAGGATTATTATGGATATAAAGTACTAATCTGATTAAATAATTTTCATTATCAATAAACAGAGGTTTTGCTCTGCCTTCGAATAAAGTTCCATTCTATTGTATTGTTTGTTAAATGACTGAACATAACCGTTAAAAATATAATTGATCCAATTTGAAATGGGAAGTTCAGACTTTTGTTGAATTAGAAAATGATAATGATTTGGCATCAATCAAAATGCAATAATATTGAAATTTTCCCACGGTTTTGATTTGTTAATTCTTCTCAATAGATTTTCATAATCCTCATTACTATAGAAGATTAGTTCTTTGTTACAATCACGATTATATACATGGTAAAATCCATCTTCTTCATAAATCATAATTTGTCCAAGACCTTGCGGAAGTTAGAGACCTTACGGATGGTCATTGTTTGTTCTTTCACTTATTCTTCGACCTCCGTAATGGTCATCACGATAGATCATGATCCACCAACCATTGCGGAGGTTTTCCACCATTCGCAAGGTTTTTACTTTCAACTTAATACATCCCGCACCTATTTGTTTACTCTAAAATAATTTTTCCCAATAGGTGCTGGATAAGTCAAGTTTCTATCGCTCCTTTATATATCTCAATCACCCTATGCAGCGTCTTATTCCACGAATAATTTTCCCGAGCGTAAGATACAGCGTATTTTCCTTTGGTTTGTTTTGTATTGTTTCTCAGTTCTTCGATAATCGCATCTGCCAGAGCTTCAGGGTTATTCATCTCAACAAGCTGTCCCACTTTGTCATTAACAAAATCGGGGAGACCACCGGCACGGGTAGCAACAACCGGTGTGCCGCAGGCAAGTGCTTCGATAGCAACCAGTCCAAAAGGCTCGATGCGGGAGGGAACAACCGATACATCAGCAGCATTGTACAATGAAGCTACATCAATCTGAGTTTGATGTCCGAGAAAGTGAACATTATCCAGGTTCAGTTCAGCTTTCAGCTTTTTCATATCCGGCATCAATTTTCCATCTCCAGCAAAAGCAAACGCAACTTGCGGAAATACATCTGTTATCTTCCGAGCAGCTTTTATCAGTAGATCTATTCCTTTGAAATCCGTGAATTTTCCCACAAAGCTTACTAATTTTTTCGGAACAATATCCAATCCGAATTTCTTGAAAAGCTCTGCTTTATCCACTTTCTTAACCTTAAAAATATTATCATCAAATCCATTTGGATTTAGAATTAGCTGTTCTTCAGGAAGTTCGTAAAGATTCAGAGTGTCATTATAAACCTGCCTGGATATAGTAATTATTTTACTTGCGTTCCTTGCTCCTTCTAATGCGTATTTATGATAACGTTCATCTTTTCTGAAACCCATCAAATCCGTACCGTGAGCAGTGACAACATAGGGGACACCTGTTTGTAAAGCAGCGTAAGGAGTGATCCAGAGATGTTGTGCATGAATAATATCCGGCTTAAATTCAGCAACAACTTCCTGAGTAATTTCGATAAATTTGTTAACATATTGTTCAAGTTTATCATCTGAAATATTGTAATAAGTATTTGTGCTTCTAGGGTGAGTTGTGAAACAGGGAAAATTGAATTTCAAGTCAGGGTTTGAATTTTTCGTTTCATCACAAAGAATTGTTCTTCTCTGGAATGGATAATCTGATGTGTCATACTGATTATCGATATCGATCACAAAAACTTCATGACCTTCTTTAATTAATTCCTGAGCGATATTCATTGTATAGATTCCGCTACCGGAACCCTGCAGGGGAAAATGATTAATTAGAAGTACTCTCATACAAACTCCTGGTTATAAAATATCAGATACATCGGTATCCTGCTCTTTTATATCAGAATATTTTTTGGTTGTTTTGATGAGACGTTCACTCAGTTTTTTAGAGATTATCCACAAAAGTTTTGCTGAAAGTTCGGAATTTTCTTCAATTATTTTTAATACTTCGTCTTTATTTATTTCCATTATTGAAACATCTGTGGCTGCCAATACAGAAACTGAGTGAGGTTGATCAAAAAAGATGGAAGTTTCGTTAAGATGATCTCCTGGTGTTAGCTCTGCAACTACAATATCATCACCGGAACTGGTTCTATCTTTTACAATTTGCAAAAAACCTTCCAGAAGGATATATAAACAATTATCGATTTCACCTGTTTTGAAAATATATTCGTTTTTCTTCCTGTGAGTAATTTCGGATATCGATAAAATTCTTCTTAATTCTCTTTTTGAAAAGGGTTTCAAAAGTTCAATCTCTTCCAGTACGATGTCTTTCTTAATACCGGATTTTTTTAGTTTTTTCGTTTTTTCGATTTGGTATTTATCAAATTTTACAAGTTGTCCTTTTAGAATTATATCCTCAAGTACATTCTCGATAGTCTGGGTATGTTCCAGTAATTTACGCCAGTTTTTTTGAAATTTGAGATACGTATCAAAAGTATTGTAATGTGGAATTGCATCATACCTTGCTAAATAGATATTTTTGATAGTCTCTTTGCAAGCTTCAATTTTATTATCTGCAAGGTAATTCAAAGCAAGGATGATATTTGTTTTGAAGATCTTATCTCCCAGGTCCGGTTTCATGAATTGTCCCGGATAAGGATCGAAATCTTCCGGTTTAATTTCGCGGAGATTTGTTTTGGGAGTCTGTGTATCGAATTTTGATTTATTATAAAGAAAGCGGTAAATATCTTCCCGGAATCTTTTCCAGGTTTCATGTTTTTTGGGAGGGGGAAGATGTTTTATTGCAAGTTGATTATCCAAATAGAAATTGAAACCGAAAATCTTGGCATTGATTACGTAGTCTGTATCTTCACCTCTTGTAGTTTTGGGATCAAAAGGGACGATACGCATTAAGTTACGGTGAATTACCATTGCACCACCAAAAGCGAAGGGAGTTTTTTTCAAGCGTGGTTCACTGCCAATGATCTTATCGAAAGCTTCCCTTTTTTCACCAAACCTGTCCCAGTATGTCATCCAGGGCACAATGTTGACCTTATCGTAATATTCATTATCTTCATTCAGATAATAGCCTGCGACTCCATCGATAGTATTACCATAGAATCTCTTTCCAATAAATTCTTTCGCTTTTGTTACATATGCTGGATCCTCAAAGACTTCATCATCATCAATTAGAATTGCAACTTCTGCATCTAAAACATAAGGAACAAAAATGCATAAATTACGAATATTTGAGTATCCTCTCAATTCCAGGACATCAGGAAGTTTGATATCTTTGAACAAAACTTTTTTTAACTCTTTCAGATTTTTATCGGTAAAAAGAATCGTATCAACAGGTACATCAGCTTGTTTAATTATTTTTTTTAGTTTTGTTTCCATGGGAGTTACATACTTTTTATTTGTAGTAGCTCCGAGAATTATCAAGGTGAAATTTTTATCATCAAGGATGTGTAAAGATTTTAAGGTTCTAAGCAAAGTTCCTTCTTCGTTAACCGGTGTGGCATGATCATAGACAGCATCACCTTCTTTCCATTCACCATCAGGACCTGTCCAATACGTGGGAATTACCATGTAAGTTCTCATATTTTTTACTCCTTTTTATTTTTTAAAAGTTTCTTCATTTTATTCCAAGCATCCAGGAGGTCATAGAAAAGGTCAATATCTTTAGGAAGTTTGTTATAAGCCATTTCAAAAGCTTCAGGTAAGTTTAAAAATCTTTTATCAGAAAAATATTCCGCTGCAGCTTTACTTCCTTTTATCAGGGCATGAAGACGTTTCTCTTTGTTTATGGTCTCAGTTTCTTCATAGTATTCGGAACGTAACCAGTTAAAGAATGGATTCCTGATTATCCAGCCCATGCAGGCATAATAAAATCTATCTAAATTCTTCTGGATAGTAATTGTTGGTTTGTTAGGGAAATCTCCAAAACAGTTGTGAAAAATCAGAAGATCGATATCCACACAATGACCTCCATAGTAGTAAATGAGTGGACCAAACAGGGTATCTTCTCCTCTGCCCAGGAAACACTCATCATTCATAACTAATGTAGTTGAGAAGAAAGGTGGCAACATATCCAATTTATTCA
>DAOVQH010000173.1 GCA_030628755.1 Candidatus Cloacimonadota bacterium
ATTCGTTCAATTATTAGTTCATATCGGAAGGAAGATCTATACCTGAAACTTGCAGGAATTGGATTGGGAATGAACATCTTCTTTAATGCGATGGTAAATATTGGTGTGGCAATGGCAGCGATTCCTTCTACAGGAGTGACTTTGCCATTTATCAGTTATGGCGGAACATCTTTGTTAGTCAACTCCTTCACAATCGGGTTATTATTGAATATCAGTGCAAAGAGAAGAACAATTTAAAGGAAACAGAAATGGAAAACTCAACCCGCAACTCGCACGCCGCACCCCGCACCCCGCACCCCGCATCCCGCACCTCGCACCTCGCACCCCGCACCTCGCACCCCGCACCCCGCACCCCGCACCCCGCAACCCGCACCCCACAACTCGAACCTCGCACCCCGCACCTCGCACCCCGCACCTCGCACCCCGAACCCCGCCCCCCGCACCCCGCAACTCGGATCCTGATTGCAGCTGGCGGGACTGGAGGACACATTATACCTGCACTTTCTATAGCCAGGGAATTGCAACTAAATGGAGCTGAAGTATTGTTTGTTGGAAATAAAAACAGTATGGAACAAACCCTTGCAACTAACAGCTCGCTTAAATTCAAAGGAATTAGCGTGCAGAAATTTTATAGAAATTTTACTTTTGCACATATCAAATTTCCTTTCAAACTTCTGAAAAGTATAAATGATTCAAAAAAAATCATAAAAGAATTCCAACCTGATGCATTTCTGGGAACCGGTGGATTTGTCAGTGGACCTGTTGGTTATGCAGCTCATTTGAAAAAGGTTCCAATTTTCCTTCAGGAGCAAAACAGCTTTCCAGGTGCAACTACCAGAATTCTGAGTAAATATGCAGAGAAAATATTTCTTGGAACTAAAGGTGCGGAAAAATATCTTCCAAAAGAAAAACTTGTGTTCAGTGGGAATCCGATCAATTTAAATGCAATTGAAGAAAAGGGGAAAATTGACTTTGAAAAATATGGTTTGAAAGAGAATTCAAGAAAAATCTTCATTCTGGGTGGAAGTCAGGGTTCTGTTATATTAAACAAAGCATTCCTGCCAATAGTCGATGAAATCCTCGAAAAAGAATATGAAATAATATGGCAAATTGGTAAATACAGTTTTGAAGAAATTTATGGAAAGATAAAGGAAAAAAAAGGAATATATGCGTTTGATTTCAGTAATGAGATTGGGAAAATATACAATTCTATAGATTTTGCAATAGCACGTGCCGGTGCATTAACACTGGCAGAGCTTGAAACAAAAAAGATTCCTTCAATACTTGTTCCTCTCCCCTCTGCTGCGGGTAATCATCAATATTTCAATGCTCTGGAATTGGTGGATAAAAAAGTTGCCATTTTATTGGAACAGAAAAAGTTAACATCTGCATCTTTGCTGGAAGCGATTTTGAAAATGAAGGATGAGCATAAAAAAATGAAAGAGGGTTTTGAGGATTCGAAGCATATCGAAGCTGCCAGGATCATCTGTAATTTTATCGTTAGAAAAATAACGAAATAACCGGGGGTTTAGTTCAAATTGAAAAAAGAGATTTTGCAGAACCTGATCGAAGAATATAAGAAATCAGGAAAGAAATATTTCAGCTTAAATAAACTGAAAGAGGATTTATTTTCACAAGAACCTGACTTCAATTCCGAGACATTGAAGAAAAATCTTTCCCGGTTTAAAAAAGATAATATTTTATTTTCTGCCGGTAGAGGGTGGTATTCTTTTCTGCCTGATATTCTTGAATTAGACACAAAACCAATTAGAAATATTATTAATTTATTGAAGCGAGAATTTCCTTTGCTTGAATTCAACGTTTGGAGCACGGAACAGCTTCTTTCCTATTTTCATCACATTCCCACTCGTTTTTTCACCTTTGTTTATGCAGAGCGGGATTATCTGCAAACAATTTATGAGAGACTTGTTGAAAAAGGCAAAAAGGTAATATTAAACCCATCCAGAAAGGAAGCAGAAAAGATATTTAATGTGGAAAAAGAAACAATTGTCTTACGCACATCAACCACGGAATCTCCAGTTAAAGAGTATTATTCTCAAATTGAGATGATACTTGTAGAATTATTCCGGGAAAAAGATAAGCTGGCAATAATGGATGAGTGGGAATATAATGAAATATTTAAAAATATTACTCTTAAATCAAGAATCAATATTTCAGTTTTTGTGTTATACAATATGCGATTAGAAGATTCTTACACTTGTCCTCTAATGGCAGTTTTTGAGAATAACTGCGGTTAGAGGACAAAGAGTTAAAGGTAAAAAATGATAAAAGAAATTTGTTTCGAGAAAGAATACATACAGAATTTCCGAAATATTTATAAAAAAGCGAATTCGGAATATGTAGAAAAAACCATCTTTGCTTTCGAGCTTCTTGCACTTCTTGTTAAATCAGGAATGGATTTCATTTTTAAAGGAGGAACAGAAATTAAAGATTTTGAAATTACTGGAAAGTATAAAATTGTAAATCGTTTAAGAAAAATCTTACCCGAAGCATTTTATTATTGGTTTCTCGTTTCACAAATAGAAAAAAAACAGTATCATTTAAGGAATTATTATGTTAGGTAGAACTAAAAAGATCCATTTCGTCGGAATCGGTGGAATCGGTATGAGCGGTATTGCAGAGCTTCTTATTAATCAAGGTTTTATTGTTACCGGTTCAGATCTTGTATGCACAGAGATAACCGATCATCTTGTAGCAAAAGGAGCAGAAATTTCAGAAGGACACGATGCTTCATTGATTAAAGGAGCGGATGTGGTTGTAAAATCTTCTGCTGTTCAGAATGATAATCCGGAAATTGTAGCTGCCTTAGCTCAGAAAATTCCTGTTATAAGAAGAGCAGAGATGCTCTCGGAAATTATGCGAATGAGTTATGGCATCGGGATAGCTGGAACTCATGGAAAAACCACAACAACCTCAATGGTTGGCAGTGTTCTTTCAGCAGCAGAATTAGATCCAACTGTCATCGTTGGAGGAATTGTAAAAAATTACGGTTCGAATAATCTTCTTGGTTCAGGGAAATACATTGTTGTGGAAGCTGATGAATTTGATCGTTCTTTTCTTACACTCAGTCCTATTATTGCGGGAATTACCAATATCGAAGCAGACCATCTCGATTGTTACACTGACCTTGAAGGAGTGAAAAAAGCATTTATTGAATATGCTAACAAAGTCCCGTTTTTTGGTTGTGTTATTGCTTGTCTGGATGATTCAGGAGTTCAATCAATATTACCGGAAATTGAAATGGAGATATTAACTTATGGTCTTTCAGAACAAGCAGATATCAGAGCAGTTGACATCGAATTACGAGACTTCAAATCGAGTTATAATGCGCTTTTAAACGGAAAAGAACTCGGTAGAATTAACCTCAATGTAATGGGTACTCATAATATTTTGAATTCACTACTTGCTGTTGGGACAGGACTTGAACTCGATATACCTTTTTCATCAATTCAAAAAGGTCTCTCTGAATTTAATGGAGTCTTTAGAAGATTTGAATATAAAGGTAAAAAGAACGGTGTGATAGTTTATGATGATTATGCCCATCATCCCACAGAAATCGAAGCTACTCTTAAAGGGGTTAAAGATAGTGTAAGCAATCGGATTGTAGCTGTTTTTCAACCTCATCTCTATTCCAGAACCAAGGATTTCTTTGAAGAATTTGGTCGATCGTTCTTCCAATCTGATGTTTTAATCGTAACACCTATCTACCCTGCAAGAGAAAAGCCAATCCCAGGTGTAACTGGAGAATTAATCTCTAATGCAGCTATACAGTCAGGACATAAAAATGTTCACTATGTAGATTCAAATGATAAGATCATACAAAAGATTCAAAAAGTTACAAAACCTGGAGATATTCTGATTACAATGGGAGCTGGTACTATATATAAATTTGGTGAGAAATTTTTAGAAGAAAATGAGCTAAAATAGGGAAAAATGGAAAAAGTATTTGACAGCAAACTGCTAACTTCAATTCTTTCAAAGAGTTCCTTAAAGGAATACTCTAACATAAGAATTGGAGATAATGTAACTTATCTCTTTATACCACAGAGTATTAGCGATCTGAGTTCGATTATCGTTGGGGCAAACAAGGCGAACTTAGAGATTTTGCCTGTTGGTGGGGCTTCTAATATCCTTTTTGGAAATGTTGGAGATAGAGTGTTAATTTTAGATAGAGATTTACCAATGTATTACAATATTAAAGAAAATGAAGTTATAGTTACTTCAAACCATAATATTAGCATATTTATTGATGAGATGAAGAAACATAGGTTGGGTGGTTTAGAATTCTTAGCAGGTATTCCAGCTCATATAGGAGGAGCAGTTTATATGAATGCCGGAGCTTTTGGAAAGAATATTTCTGATTATATTAAATGGGTTGAAATAGTAAATGTAAATGGCAAAAGAGAAATCCTTACCCACGATGAAATAAGTTTCAGTTACCGAAAGACTTCAATAAATGGCTTTATAATCTACGTTTCATTTGAACTGAACCAAAAACCAAAGAATAAGATCTCTACTGAGATTAAAGATATTATCTCAAAAAGGCATAGTCGGCATCCTTATGATTACCCGAGTCTGGGAAGTACTTTTAAAAATCCGGAAAATAATTTCGCTGGAAAATTAATTGAAGAATGCGGTTTAAAGGGAACAAGAATTGGAGATGCTGAAATAAGCAGGAAGCATGGAAATTTCATTATTAACAAAGGTAATGCAACTTTCGATGATGTTATGAGCTTGATTGAATTGATAAAAAACGAAGTTTATAAAAAGAAAGGTATCAAGCTGGAACTTGAGATTAAGGTTATAAACTGATGGTGAAGAAAAAAACCGGATCCAGTAGATATTATTTCCTTTTTATATTCACAATAGCTTTGATTATTGCAGGATATTCAGGTTTCAGGAGTGTTATCACCAAAATCAGTTTATTTGAAATCGATGTGATAAAAATTACTGGAAACATAAACCTTGAAACTGAGTTCCTTTACAACTTATCAAAAGATTTCATAGGTCAGAATCTTTATGCTATTTCCAAAAAGGATGTATTACATAAATATGAAAATATAGTCCGCATACAGGATATTAAAGTTACAAGAATTATGCCTAATAAATTACGAATCAAGATTATTGAGAAACAGGGAATTTTTTACATTAAAACTATAGAAGGTGAGCTCTTCCCCATCGATAAAAACAGGATTGTGTTGGATAATGATAATTTTTACTCAGATGAGATTCTACCTACTATTGAAACTAGAATTCCAGCAAGTGAATTAACCTTTGGAAAGAAAATTAAAAATGAATTCGTTGAAAGGGTTTTCGATCTGCATAATACGATAATAAGTGAAGATCCTGACTTCATTAATCATATCTCAGAGTTCTATGAATTTGATAAAGATATTTATATGATCGAAGCAAATACGGGATACAGAATTGTTTTTGGTAATAATGAAATTGAAGATAAGCTTAAGAAATTTACTTTCTTGGAACAAAACAGAACTTTTGAGAAAGATACTATTGTCGATCTTCGTTTCAATAATCAGCTTGTAATAAGGTCGGAGGTGAGATGAAAAGCGGGAACATCATAACCGCTATAGATATTGGTACAACCAAGATCTGTGTAATAATAACAATAATAAATGAAGAAAATAAACTTGAGGTTAAGGGAATTGGCACCAGTAAAGCGGAAGGATTATTAAATGGTATTGTAGTGGATATCACAAAAGCTTCCAAATCTATTAGTGATGCGATTGTAGAATCAGAAACAAT
>DAOVQH010000099.1 GCA_030628755.1 Candidatus Cloacimonadota bacterium
GAATACTACCGGGACATCCGCTAACTGTGAATTGACCTACATAGGTTCCATCCAGTTCATATTTATAGAAGGCATTACCATTCCACTTTGTAGTGTACAAATAATTGCCATCACATTCCATGCCGGCTTCTCCCCCTCCAACGCCTACGGGATATGAGAACTGAAAATCAAATATGTCATCTGTTGGAGGTGTTCCATGAGTGTGGCTGCTCGCATTCGGGTCACGATCGTTGATTGAAAACCCTTTGCGAACATTTGATATATTGTTCGAGGTTTTAGTATATTCACTTGAGTTTAGACTTTCTCTCGGATTTGAAACAGGACGGATTCTTGGTACTTTTCTTACACTAAATTCAACTGGATAGTCGAAGGTAATGTCATATACAAGATCACCTGGTCCCTCGTTGGTAATTATAAATGTTTGAACTTCAGTCTCATCTGGATCAAGGTTGGATACAAGTTCAGTAACATTAACAGCAATTTCCGACCATAGCATTACGATATCCAGATTTGTTGTAGTACTTGCTTCAATTACTACATCTTCTATAAAGGCTGGAAGATAATATGCGGCTTCACATTCAACATCATAAGTCCCAGCAACAATACCGTCGATGAAGTAGTGTCCGTCATCACCGGAAGTACCGCTGTATAGACCTATTGTAATTTCGGCACCTGCGATCGGGATGCCGGTATCAAATTCAGTTACATATCCCTCAAGAGAACCAAATGCTTGTTCATAGATACGAACATCATCTATATACCAGCCGGGATAAGTAACCGAGCTATCGGTTCCAAAGTGCCATCTTACCAGAATATTCTCTCCAACATAGGCTGAAAGGTCGAATTCTACCAATACCCAGCCTGCTGAAGATTCCCAGAATATCGGTTCGCCACTTAAAGGATTTGAGGTATTTGCTACTCCAGGATAACCTGTAAGTGGTGTAATTACCGACCATGATGTACCACCGTCTGTAGAGATCTTTACATTCCCACCATCATAACCATATCCTTCAATATCATACCAGTGCCAGAAATCCAGCATGTAGGCAGTGGATACAACTCCTACAGGAATTGTAGTTTCTAACGTCCAGTTAGCACTATTCGCATAAGCAGCTCCAAGAACTGTTGCCCATACATTTATTCCAGAGTAGGCTACTCCAGGTCCGGAAGTTGGTGCGCCCCATTGCCAGCCATTGGGATTGTTACTTAGAAGGTAGCCATCATTATCTTCAAAATCACTGAAATAGTAAATGGAAAGTTGAAGAACAAAATCGAGTGTTACAGTGGTACCGGGATCAATAACAACATCCTCTACAGTCTGAGGAATATACATAGGTAATGTGCAAGTTACATCATAAGTTTCTGCAACCATATTTTCTATAAGGTAATAACCATCGTCGTTGGTTACTGCATCATATTCATAACCGGCATCGCTTATAGCATTGATCTCTGCTCCTACAAGAGGATCTCCAGTATCTGCATCTGTTACAGTGCCGTCCAGAGCACCCAGAACAGCTGGATCCATGCCAATATCATATGTAACAACTACATCTGGAAGTACTTCAACCACACCTTGATAGTTGTAATATCCATCTTTAGTAGCAAAAATATCACGCATACCAGTAGTAATTGTCTCAAGTAAATATTCACCAGCTGCATTGGTAAAATCAGACGGATAACCTTCAATCCATACTTCTACACCTTCAATTGGAAGAGCTGTAACATTATCTGTAACAACTCCTGCTACATCTCCATGTTCCAGAGTTTCAAGCAGAACATCATCAATATACCAGTAGTTAATATTCCAGGAATAACCATCAAAGAAGAAAGCCATCTGGAAAGTGGGTGAACCAACATCAGGAGTATTGATAACAAATGTTTCAGTGGTTGCTGGAATAGATGAGGGGTCTATTAGTTCCCAAGCAGTATTCCAGGTTGCTCCATCGCTTGTAGTAACAACACCAAGAGTATAAGCACCACCATAGTGATTTATACTATGTTTAAAATCAAGAATCAGTTCGTTAAAGCCTTCAGTATTTACAGGCATAGTACACATTCTTGAAATACCAGTAAAACTAGGTGCCCAGTTAAACCTAAGTTCGGGTGAGGTACCGCCAGCATTGACTGATGCAGAAGCAGACCAATTTTCCTGTCCTAATCCATCAATATACCATCCTGCGGGTGGAACACCGCCAGAGAAATCTTCCATTATCAGAAGACCTGGACCAGCGAAAAGAACAGCATTAGAAGTTTCAGTACCACCATCTCCAACTAAATTATAAGCTTGAACAGTGTACCAATAGACATCAGAAATAGGAATTGTATTATCAATATACTCAGTTGCAATACCTGTAAGTCCAAAAGGAACGATATCAGGATATCTTACAATATGGTATCCCAAGATAGGTTCATTAAAAGCACCACCATTAAGACCGGTAGTAGGATTATCCCAGGTAAGTGTTCCGGAAAGAACACCAGGTGATGTTTGTACTAACAACAGGTTTTCTACAAGATTGGGAACATCTTCTCCAACCCAGGTGCTTACAGTTACGCCAAGACCTTCACCAAAATCGTTGAAACCTATAACTTTGTAAGCATATATTATACCGGAAGCAGGAACTGCAGTATCTAAGTAACTCCCGGGACCACCAATTACAGGAGTGGTATCAGTGTAGATAAGTACATCATCACGATATACTCTCATCTCATCAAGGTCGGTCAAGGGTTCACCATTTACTTGAACTGTTGGGCATACCCAGTCGATCTGAGCTTCCAAAGCTCCACCTGCATCCGGTGTTACAACTACGTCTGTAGGTGGGCCTGGTGCCAGGGGATGTGCAGTAGGTGCTAATTCATAAGCAGCTATCAAGTTCGGGTCTTGTTGGATATTAACCAGAAGTACGAACAGATCCACATCATTTACATATGTAGCAGCACCACCTGCAATACCATCATCAAATCCAGGTACATCAGAACAATTATGAGTTACACCTGTAAAAGTTTGAGTAGCTATTTCAAATTGATGAATTACAGAACCACCAGTTTGAGAGAATAACCATAGATATGGCCCATCTGCTGTCCAGGGATCATAGGCATTACCATACAAACTTTGGACAGTAGGATTAATGTTACCATAGATCTGAGCTCCGCTCATTGTAATAGCACCCAGTTCGTCCCAGTTACCAATCCAGAAACCTCCATTATCATCATCAAGAGTGGGGTCATATGCGATATGTCGTACTCCACTAACACCAGCACAAGTTACAGGAATTGTTCCAATAAGTGTCTGTGCTTCAAGGTCCATGATATTAATCGTCATTGAAGCAGAACTTCCATAGAAATAGGTGCCATCATAAGCCATATCACGAATACATGTTGCACCAGCGATATCAAATTCTTCTATAAAAGTACCTATCATGTCGAATTTATGGAATGTAACATAACCTGTTCGCCAGTCAGATGTAAAGATATGAGTTCCATTTGTTTCAAGACCAGGGTTTCCAGCATCTATATCAAAGAAGTAGTAGAGAATATCCCAAGTGTCTCGATTAGGAGCAATAACTGGAGCTGTGCTGATATTCGGGCTTATATCATTAATCACAGGTGTTTCTTTCGTCTTTGCTAAAAGACAAGTACAAACTAATAAGCCCGTCATAAAAAAAATTAAAACACGTTTCATAATTTCTCCTTTTATTATTCATTAATTTTTCATTTTTATATTTTCGATGATTTGGATCAAAAGTAAAAAAACCTAATTTCGAAATTATCACTTTATCTTTTTCTCTACGAAATTAAAATCACTTATTATCTTCTAAATATCAATGTAAATTTAATGATATTTCATATATTACCTATAGATTAAATTACATTAATATTTGTCAAATCATTTTATTATATTATTTATTTGCTTTTCAATTCTTCTTCATCTTTAAAGAGAAATATTTCTTCTCCTTGCTTTTGCATCCCCAATTCTCTGGCTTTTTTTTCCCATGTTTTTGCATCTTTTTCCAGTTTTTTATTTTCTTCACGTAAGCGTTGGTTCTCTGTTTCGAGATTTTCTATATTGATCTTTAGTTCATTCAGTTTCTTTTTCATTTTATATTTCCGATAAAAACTGGAGCTGTCAATAACCAGAATATAAATAAGAAGAATAAAAATTATAATGTAGTAAATAAGTTTCTTTTTATTTATTTTTTTCACTTATAATTCAATATTATTGTTTGTTTTTTTTGAAAATCATCTTCAGTCAGTTCTACTTCGTTGGAATCAATCTGTCTGCAATCTGTAATTAATTTAAGATATTCTTCCTTTTTTGCAATGGGAAAATCCAGAACAGGAGTTTTATAGTGCATTGGGAAAACTATTGCTGGCTGTATTTTGTCAACAATGAACTTTGCAGTTTTGGCATCGATAGTATAAAATCCACCTACAGGTACAAATATCACATCGATTTTTCCAATCTTCTCGATGGTTTCATCAGATAGAATATGTCCCAGGTCACCGCAAAACAAGAAGGATTTTCCTGAAATGACAAATTTCATTAGAAGATTTGGTCCCCTCTGGCTACCTCTCGAGTTATCATGCCACACTTGAAAGGTCTGGATATGAATATTATGAATGTCAAATTCCCCTCCAGTATTAACCACTTCAGGATAACCTTTTATTAAGGAAATATTGTTGTGGTCAAAATGATCGTGAGAACAAAGCACAATATCTGCTGTTTCATTCTCCGGCATTGGATAGCCAATATCAGTAAAGGGGTCTATTATTATCGAAGTGTCATCATTCCATATTTTCCACATGCTGTGACCAAACCATTTTACTTTAATCATACTAACCTCCTGTTTTAATAAAATTACCTGATTAAAAACTTAGCTAAGAAACTTTTTTTAATATACACTGCCTGATAAGGACACAACTCATGACAGCACATACACTTTATACAATTCTTATAATCAATCGTTGGTGTTTTATTCCCCTCTTTTATTTCAATTACCTGCACTGGACAGCTCTCAACACAGACATTACAGAGTACACACTTTTCATTAAAATCAGGATAATACCTGAATAATTTACGAAAGGCATTCTTTAAAAAACTGGGAGAATAGGCAAGGATTTTTACTAAAGTTTTTACTTTTTTTATTTTTACCTTTTTGAAAATAAAGTTTTTCCATTCTTCTGGAATTACAATTTCATCCGGTTTGATATTATCTAAATCCAAACAAGCTGTAATGTATTGATTTTTCTCTGGATTGAAGCCCATCATTTTTGACGCAATATAATCAATTGCAGAAGCAGATTCACATGCAAATATTATCCCGAAATTTCGAGGTTCTCCAGCAGAAGGACCCTCACCTTCCATTCCTTTTATGCCATCCATAATATTGAAGGTTACTTTCTCTCTCGCTATTGAATATAATTCTGTTATCACTTTTGAGAATTGAATAGGGTCAGGATAATCCCTGTGGAAATCAGATTTTTTCAAACCTGGAATTAAGCCATAAAGGTTTTTTACTGCTCCTGTATAAGAAACCAGACTGTGGGTTTTGTATTTACTCACATTTATAACTGCATCAGCTTCCCAGAAATATTTCGAAGTATTAAATTCAATTGTTTTTGCTTTCTTCGATACTACTCCACCCTTGCTGAAATTTACAAGCTTTATCTGATGTTTTTCAGCAAGTTCCTTCATCCCTGTTTCCTGCCATACTTTTGAAACAGGGGTTGTTCCACCCGGACTGTCACCCAGCATGATAGTTTTATTTTTTTCTTTGAGAATTGTAATAAGAGCATCAAGAATTATGGGATGGGTGGTTACAGCTTTGTCCGGGGAAAATGCACCCAACAGATTCGGTTTGAGCAGGATGGTCTCTTTCCCTTCCAGCTTTTGCCAGAGAGATGTTAATGATTTCAGGAAGTCATAAATTTTCTCGAAATCATAAGTATCAATTTTCTCAATAAAGACTTTCATTCTTACCTATATTCTTTTAGCTCGTTACGAAAGTCCTCTTTCGTTACGTAATAAGAATTACTCTAAGGCATTATTTAAACTGTTCCATTCCTGTAAAATCTCGATAAGGATCAAAGCTTTTCAAAGTCCTGTGATCTTCATCTGTTAGTTCATCTGTAATAATTCTGGTTATGAGTTCTCCCAAACCCGGACCAAGCATAAATCCCTGCCCGCACATTCCAACTGCGTTAATAAAATTTGGAACTTCTTTTGTCTTGCCTACAATAGGAAATCCATCCGGTGTCATTGGATATTGACCTCGCCAGGTTCTGCGAACTTTAAGATTCTTAAGTCTTGGATAGATTTGAACCATTCTTTTGGAACACATGGGAAGAAATTCTGAAGTAGCATCATTATCAATTCCTAAAATTGAAGGTTCGGGAGTAATGCAAAATACAACCTGTCCTTCATCATTCTGATAAAAATAGAAATTTGCAGAACCAGGACCCCTGCGCATATCTACAACCATAGGTTCAAAAAATCTCTCAACAGGTTCAGTGATACCTGCTTCGTGATTATCAGGAGTAACAGGTAAATCTAAACCTAACATTTCACCAATTTCTTGGGCATTATTTCCAGCAGTATTCAAAATAAATTTTGTTGAGTACTTTCCTTTATCAGTAGTCAGTCCGGTTATGGAATTATTGTTCATTTCAATATCAACGACGGTTTCCCTGTACTTATATTCTGCTCTATATTCCAGGCTTTTAAAATAGAAGGCATTGATAGATAACAGTGGTGAGCAAGAACCATCTTCAGGTGAATATGTTGCTCCGCGAAGATTCTTCATCATAATACCGGGAACCAGTTCATTATATTCATCTGCAGAAATCCATTTGATATTTAACCCGAATGAATGCTGAATTTTCATCAGGTCTTTCAGCATTTTTTCATCTTCTTCTGTATAAGCAGGATAACTATATCCATTACTCAACCAGCCGATATTTTCTTCAAACTTTTCTTTCCACGTTGAAAAAATCTCGATACTACGTTGACAGATTCTAATTTTTCCATAATCGGAATGAGTTGCCCTGATACCGCCTATAGCCTTCTTATTATTTTCTTGCCCGGGAGAAGAATGAGGATCAATGACCAGAACTTCCAATTTTTTCTCTGCCAGAGACATGGCTGCTGGAACGCCAACAGATCCGGCTCCAATTATGATCACATCGTAGATAGACACCATTTTACTCCTATTTATCCCGGCGAAGTTTAACAAAGCCGGATTTCGCCACTAAGTCACCCCGATACGGTTTACCCCGTCCGTTCTCCGTAGTACTACGAAGGATGAATTGGATAACAATCTGTTATTTCGTTATATTAGTGAATTAGATTCTATCCTACGGGGTTTACCCCGTCCCGAATGCTTTCGGGACTGGGGTCACACTTTCCTACGGGGCAGGCAAAGACACTAAGTTCACAATTTTTTTTATAGCTCTTTTTATTCCTTGCTTTATCAATGGAACATTAATAATTAAGTCTACTCTTTTTTTTATTTAAATAAATTAATAGTTGAGTATACCAAACAGGATTATACTTGTCACACGCTTTTAATTTACCCCGTTGGATAGCTTGCATACTACGAGGTGAATAAATAATTTGATTTTCTACAAGTATATCAAGTCTATATCCTTCTCCAAAAGTCATGTTGTTATATTTTATCCGTTCTCCGTCCGGAAGATTTTCAAATTTTTTTTCATATAAACCCCTTAATTAAAGTCTATCCGTAAAGTGCCGTTTCGAGTTGTAAGGAGCTTGCGACGATCCCGATATGTCGGGAAGGTAGCTTGAATACTCACTTTTTCTCGACTCGTCGTTCCTTACGAGTCGAAAAAACTGAGTTTACGGATGGACACTAATTAGTCCCCTTTGTGTTTCTTGGTGGCTTTGAGTCTTTGTGGCTTATCCTTTTCCATCAGCGAACTTTCCCAGTGGTATTTCAATAAACAGGGGTCGTCTTGTGTTCGGTTCAATATCATCTTCAGGAATTCCTTCCTGCAAGAAAATCTGTTTTATTAAACTATCACAGGTTTTAGCTCC
>DAOVQH010000295.1 GCA_030628755.1 Candidatus Cloacimonadota bacterium
ATCATCTTCCTCTTTCCTGGTAGCTGTTTTTCCATATTTGACAATATTTCGTAACTCAAAGAATCTGTCAGGAAAAAGCTCTTCCCTTGTTCTTATTCTAATAGAATCACCAGTTGACTTCCGGATAAAGAGGAAAGTGAAATTATTACTTACCATATTTTCAATATCAGTTCCCTGTGGAAGTTCAAGTTTGAAATCATTACCTTCCCCTCTTGTTATTACTCGTGTGATAAATTCAAAGCAATCTCTACTTCCTGGAGTCGGGCAGGCACTAATTATTTTGAAATCACCTCTTTTGGATATTTCATCCTGCCATAATTGTGAAATAGCCAGTTGCGTTACTCTGAAGGCAAGCGTGAGACAGAGACAAACATCTCCGTGATATTTTCCCACATCTTCTATCGATATTTCAAGCAGATCATCTTCATCATAAATCCGGATAGGGGATAATTCACTTATTGCTTTTTCAATAGAGACTTTTTTAATCCTCTCTTCACCTTCTATTTTCGTAAAGAATCCGAAAGTTATTAACAGGATTATTATCATAAATATTGATTTGTTCATTTTTTCTCCTTTTTTTTAAAACACGGATAACGCTGATTATACTGATTTTCACGGATTTTTTATTTTACTATTTTCATAATCTTAATCCGTGTTTATCCGCATCATCCGTGTAATCCTCGTTCTATTTTTCAAAAGCTATATTTCGCTTTCACCCAGACCTCGTCATTACCGTTATATTGCCCGAACATTCCTTCATCACCAGAGAATATATCAATTCCGGACAACAGATGCAACTCATCAGTAAGAGCGTAATCCACACCTGTTCGGATGAAATATGCTTCGTCATTTATTCCATAATACATCATTGAAGAAAGTTTAAGCGTTTGCCGGAAAAGTTGTTTGGACACATTCAGTGTGCTTAAAAAAGTATGTTCATCATTTTTGATTTTCTCATTATAATCCAATATGAAATTATCTGCCAGTTGTCCTGTAACCGACCAATCATTTCCCGGAGACCAATCAATTCCCAGCATCCAATTCAATTCATTCCTTCTAAAAAGAGATTCTGTGTGCATTGAAGCGGGTTGAAAATATCTGTCTTTGTAAAACGCACTTTCTACGCGAAAAACAAAATCTTTGTAAGGAATGGAAAATTCAAATCCGAGAAAAGTCAGTCTGTGATGTTCAGGATAGTAATAGACCGTATCGATTATAGACCCGGTTTTATACACTTTTCTATGCATTGTAGGAATATCCTCCCAACTATGAAATGCAGAAAATGCCAGGTCAAAACCAGATTGATAGGTTGATATTTTGGCTGCAATTTCACTGTTTTTCAAAGACATTTCCGGTTCGATGGTCGGAAGCCATTCCTCATAATAATCGTGTGATTTATATTTCATTTCCCAGGGCGAACCTTCTGGTGGAAGAATTGCAGGTTTAAAAATTGGCAGCCATAGCAATTCTAAATTCGTCTGTTCAAGCAAAAAACGAAATTTCAAAGCATCAATTGGCAACCTGATGTCGTCAAAATCCTGTGCAAGAAATTCCGAATAATCTTTTGGAGAGATAATATCGGTAATTTCCAGACCATCTGCTTTTCCCCAGATTATCAATTGCCTGCCGATACGAACATCCCAATTGTAAGCAGAATAATCCATAAATGCTTCTCGTAATTCAATGCCGGAATTCGAACTTATGACATTATTATTGATCGCATTCATCGAGCTGAATAAAGAAGCGTACTCATCTGTGATCCATAATTCCATTCGCAGACGGGTTCTCGAACTTAAAAGATCGTGCGAACCATTCAAACCAACTGCGTGATATGTATCGATGAATCCCTGATGTTCAAAATCAACTGCTTTTAGATTGGAGGTTATTATTAGAACAAATATCAAAAAATTAAGGAATTGAATTATCCTCCACTTACGAAAAGATGTATTATTTTGAGGTTTTTCTTCGTGATAATTCGTGTTTACCTCGTGAAATAAAAGAAAATGAGAATGGAAAATTAGCAAAGACACAAAATATTTCACAGGGTGAATTCGCGGCTGAAGTCTTTTCATTTCATTATGCCCTTTTCGATAGCAGAAACTGTGAAGATATTATCTTTCAAATCCTGGTTGTAGCTTATTTGATTAAACTTGAGGATTGTTTGATGTTTCTCTGCTTCATTGTCCATACACATTTCATGAGCTGTCCAAATACCGTCAACCTGCCTGATATTCTTAATTGTGAGCGTTTTCATCAAACCGAGTTTATCGTAATATTCTACTTTTACAGACATTTTCACATCTTGTCGAACCCAGACAATTTTCTTCACATATATATTGTCCTTTTCTTTTGGAATGGATTCAACCACCCAGCAAAGCTCTTCATTCAGGTCTTCTTCTCGTAATAAAGTATGAGTATCTTCATCCGGATTGCGACCGCCCATATCGTCGTATGTAAAATCAGAACCCATGAAGTAATCGTTATTGGAAGCACCACTGATCCTGCGAACTTTTTTGAGTGCCGGCATATAAAGCCAACGGTCGTCATTTTTGCTGTCATCATCATATTCCCACGAAAGAAATCCGGTTCCTTTCACATCAGCTGGTTTTTGAAAGATCATTATTGTTTTGGAATCTTTGCCGTAATCTTTGCTGTAACTGAGAACCTGCCGAATTCTTTTTCTGCCCCGTTTATTGATCAGGATCATTTCCATTTCAACTCTGCGGTCATTTCCGTCCTCACGCTCATCCACCAGCATCATAATATCGCGACCAGTTAATTCCTTGGACTGCGACCATCCTAAAGATATTATTAAAAGCAGTAAATTGATCATTATTATGATTTTTTTAGATAACATCTTAAACCTCCATTTTTAGAACACAGATGACACAGATTGCACGGATACTCACGGATTTTTTTACTTTTTTTATTTTAAGATATCTATCCGTGTTCTATTCTTAAAACTCTGTAACTTGTGTGATGATGTTTTGCAAAAGATTGACCCTTAATTTCCTTTTCAATATAAAATCCACTTTTATCAATTATTTCTGCAGGATATAAACCTTGCATAATTCCGGAATTTCCTGTTAATAATTTTAAGAAAATTCGATGAAATAGATCATTAGGAAAACCACAAAGTTCAAAACTAACATATTTGCCATTTTGTTTGAGTACCCTTTGAATCTCGTTAAGTGTTTCACTTTTTTCTTCATAAGTTAAATGATGATACATTAAGCAGGTAAATATAATATCAAATTCGTTATTTTCATAAGGAAGTTTAGTGGAG
>DAOVQH010000307.1 GCA_030628755.1 Candidatus Cloacimonadota bacterium
GCTCTTATATGTATCCAGACGAGCAGCTGTCCTGCTTGGCAAAGATCCGTTTGCGTGTAATCTTGTCATCTGTCATATTGGTAATGGAGTTTCCCTAACTGCAGTGAAATATGGAGTTTCTTATGATACAAGTATGGGTTTCACTCCTTTAGAAGGATTAATAATGGGAACCAGACCAGGTGATCATGATGTTTCAGTAGATTTTTTTATTATGGAAAAAGAAAAGTACTCATCTGAAGAAATTTGTTCGGTTCTGAATAGGAAATCAGGAATTCTGGGCATTACCGGTAAGTACGTAGATAGACGTGATGTGGAAGAGAAAGCTGAACTGGGAAATGAAAGAGCAAAACTTGCCATAAATATGGAAAGTTATCGCATTAAAAAATATATTGGAGCTTATGCAGCAGCAGTAGGTGGAATAGATGCTGTTGCTTTCACTGCTGGTGTTGGTGAAAAGAGCGATATAATCCGGGCAAAAGCACTGGATGGTCTCGATTTTATGGGAATAAAATATGATAAGGAAAAAAATAGAATTGCCAGAACCAGACATGCTGAATGTGACATCAGTGCAGAAGATTCAAAGGTGAAAATCTTTATTATTCCAACAGATGAGGAAAGAGTTTTTATAGAAGATGTGGTGGCACTTTATGAAGAAAGCAGAAGTAAGCAGGTGAAGTATATCTATCGGTTCCAGATGCCAGGTTACAGAAACTCTTTTCGTGATGAAGACTTTGAGAAAGAATGTAAAAAAAATCCGGAACTCAGGAGGGTTGTAGCAAAGATACCTGGAACCTGATAGTATTTTTTGATTTATTATACAAAGGAAAATATACTATAAATTTTTCTGTTTAATTTCTTTATTTGACAATTCAACTCCATGATTTGTAATTTTGTTATGGAACAAAGGCTTGAATACAGGATATTCACTTATTCCACGTATATGAAACACAAGTTTGGAACAAGAGTGTTTCGGGTTGGACTAAGTACTGGAATAAAATGCCCTCACAGAATAAAAACTGGTGGTTGTATTTTCTGCAATCCAGAGACTTTCACTGGTGAATACCAGACCAGGAATTTAAGTATTAAAGAACAACTTAAAGATGCTGTTCCGAGAATAAAAGAAAGCTGTGGAGATGTTAAACTTCTGGCATATTTCCAGGATGATACATCTACTGCAGGAGATATTGATCTTCTGAAGAAGAAATTTAAAGAAGCACTTTCCCACCCCGAGATTATCGGGCTCGTTATTTCCACCCGACCGGATTATGTGAATGATAAAATTGTAGAGCTTTTATGTTCATTCGATGTCCCGGTTACTATAGAAATAGGAATGCAAAGTATTCACAATAAAAGTTTAAAATTTCTAAATAGGGGACATACTTTCAAACAGGTTGAGAAGGCAGTTGAACTGTGTGGTAATGCAGGTTTAACGATTGGTGTTCATCTTATTATGGGGATTCCCGGAGAAAGCTTTGAAAATATGTTAGAGACAATTAAATTTGTTTCATCCAACAGGTTTATCCATCAGGTTAAGTTTCATAACCTGGTTGTTTACAAAGGAACAAAACTGGCAGAGATGATTAATGAAATCCCTTTGCTGGGTATTTCTGAATACATTGAGATCTTAGGGGAACTACTTCCTTATTTAAGAGGAGATATTGTTATCTCGCGATTGTTTACTTCTAATATCAGAAGAACTCAGATTGCACTGGGAGATTTTGCTGGCAATAAAACAAAATGGATGAACGAACTGAGGAAGTATATTTATAAAAATAATATTGTGCAGGGTTCTGAAACAAAAGTCGAATATGATTGTGAAAAGTACAAGAAGTAACGCAAAGCTTTTACCATGTTGGCTAACGTGGCCTGCTTTGCGAGTGTGTGATGAGAAGGCTTAGAGACTGTGAGATACTTAGATTTATGAAATGAGTTTTTGTCTCTTTATTTAGACTGAAATTTATGGGAAATAACATTATAGAGCCAGGCAAAAATCGCACCACCGATTAAACCATCAAAAAAGCCCCAGACCAGTCCCATTAAACTCCCGGTAAAACTAATATTATAACCCCGATATATCCTTCCAATAAATGTTACTTGATATGAAGACCCATCAAATAAAATGATCCACCAGGTTATAAATAAAAGTCCTAATCCCCAGATCAAGCCGCAAGTAAGTGCAAAAGCTTTTACATTTAATTTCATTTTTTACTTCCTTTATTTCATCAATATCATTTTCCTTGTATTTTCGAAATCACCTGCTTTCAGCTTATAAAAATATATCCCTGAACTAACTCGATTACCATTGGTGTCACTGCCATTCCAGATTACAGAATGAACATCAGATTCCATTTTGTTATTCACAAGGGTTTTTACTAACTGACCTTTTATGTTGTAGATTTTGAGTGTCACAAACGAGGACGTTTGTGTTACGGAAAAGCTGATTGTAGTTTCTGGATTGAAAGGGTTCGGGTAGTTTTGATGTAAAAAGACTTCAGGAGTTTGAACAATTACATTGTCATCTAAATCAACATAGGGTGGAGCTCCATATTCATAGGCTCCCATATCAATGATAGCTGTTCCATTTCCATCTCCATCCCAAATGCGCAAGTTCCCGATGATATCATATGGTGGCAAATTTAAACCAGTCGTATCAGGAATACCGGCATCTATACAGGGAGAATTTTCCAGAAGTGAATAAGGATGTTCTCCTGTATTAATAAATAAAGGATTTTCATTAATGTTTCCTTCAAGCCAATAAACTGTACCATTATTATTAGTTACAATTCCTGCTTCTCCACCCTGGATGTCTGAATAGGCTATTGTGATTGAATTAGGGTCTTCATCTTCACCAAAATAAATCTCTTCCGGTAAATCATTCCAGAGAATACAGTTCATTAAAGTTGGATTGGAATTAACATAACAAAAAATACCACCACCATCATAAATAGAACTATTACCTGTTATTGTTACATTCATTAATGTCGGATTTGAATTAACATAACAAAAAATACC
>DAOVQH010000145.1 GCA_030628755.1 Candidatus Cloacimonadota bacterium
CTCTCTTATCATCACTGGAATTGATCCCAGTGTTCTTGTTTCTACTCCCACTTTCTCACCACCAGCAGGAACTTATGGAACTACTCAAAGTGTAACTATCAGTTGTGCTACATCTGGAGCTACTATTTACTACACAACAGACGGAACTGATCCTGATGATACTGATTTGGTTTACAGTAGTCCAATAAGTATTTCTTCATCGCAAACATTAAAAGCTATTGCATATCATATTCTGTGGACCCCAAGCAGTATTGCCTCCGGAGATTACTGGATAATTCCCGATCCAAGTACAATAGATGTAACAAGTGGAAGTATAACTCAAACACAGGTTGGCTTAGATTGGAGTGGTACAAGTCCG
The DNA here is from genome assembly GCA_030628755.1 of Candidatus Cloacimonadota bacterium. Classification (GTDB taxonomy): domain Bacteria; phylum Cloacimonadota; class Cloacimonadia; order Cloacimonadales; family TCS61; genus JACNIV01. The sequence continues at coordinate 359 of DAOVQH010000145.1, forward strand.
GAATTCCGGGTTACTCGTACAACGGGTGGTCCAGCCAGCACAGCAACATCCGGAACACTTGTTTATGAAGGTACTTTAACCAGCACGACCGCATCAGGTTTATCTCAAAACACCACCTATTTCTTTACTGTTTTTGGAAAAGAACGCAGTGTTTCTCAATATTCAAATGGAAATCAATATCTTTGTGCTGTAACCGAAGCGGTATCCGGAGCAACAACTGCAACCGTTCCTGCAGGTCAAACTGGTGAATTTACTTTTGGGACTACCGGTTCGATTATCGATATTACAACAAATGTATCCTCTGCTGGCACGATAGCTTCACAAAAATTTGATACAGCCCCTTCAGGTAATAACACTATCTCTGGAAGCGCAACTGCTCCTGATTTAACTACTGTAACACCGGATGTTTTTTCAAATGAACGTTATTGGACAGTAACCAGTAATCTAACAGGAACTAATGCCTTTACTGTATGGTTCGATATAAGTGGACTTACAGGAGTAAATGATCCTGATAAGCTCCTTATCTTAAAACGAGATACAGGAGGTTGGGTAGCTCAAAGCACATCACGTGATGGGGATATGCTTTCTGCAAATATAACCTCTTTCTCTGACTTTGCAATCGGAGCAGATAGTGGTGAAAACCCACTTCCTGTAACTCTTTCTTCTTTCTATGCGCTTTATTTAAATGGAATTCCCACCATCTTTTGGACAACTGAGAATGAGGAAGAGAACCAGGGTTGGAATATCTATCGTGGAGAAAATGCAGATGCTCTTGAAAATGATGAAACTATTACAATTAATTCTTCATTAATAACCGGAGAAGGAACTACACAGCAAATCACGAATTATCAGTATGTGGATGAGAATCCCGTTGTTGCAGGTAACACCTACTGGTACTGGCTGGAAACTGTGGATAATGACAATATTACAGAAATTCATCAACCAACTTATCTGACCATTCCCTTTGGCGATCCTCCACCTATTCCAAAATTCTATGGTTTATATCAGAATTATCCGAACCCATTCAATCCCAGCACAGAAATATGTTTTATGTTGGAAGAAGACCACTTTGCTGAACTTACTATCTACAACATAAGAGGGAAAAAAATACGAACACTATTCAAGGATAATGTCAACAAAGACGAAATGATAAGAGTGCTCTGGGATGGTAAGGATGATAAAGGCAATCCCGTTTATTCAGGAATATATTTGTATAAAATAAAAGCTAGAGGATATACCAGCACCAAAAAAATGATCCTCCTAAAATAATGGCGGATAAATCCTGATTAAATAGTATTCAGCATTCACCAATCAGTTATTAGGCACTTAATTCTAAAATCTTTACATTTTTTGGCAAAAAATTTTCATCCATCTTTGTGAAGCCTTTATTAATGACTGTTCACGCAGTTTAAATTTTTGCCCAACTTTTTTAGATATATTATTTTTCGGTGTTTCTCGGTGTTCTCGGTGGTCAATTCTTTTTGGTTTCGGTTTAGCCGAGTTAGGATAAAGTGAAAAGCCCCGTCCGGCAGCTGCCGGATCGGGGCTTTTATTATCTACTAAATAGTACACTTACTGCTGGTTCAACCAGTACTGTGTCCAGATTGCAACGGATGAATGAACCAGAACAATAAATTCCCATCCCCGATTACTCGAAGACAAGCTTTTTGGGGACCGACATTTTCTTCGTGTTTTTTCGCCTGCCCCGTAAGGATTATTTCATAGAGATCGACTGTATCGGGGTGTTCTTAGTGGCTATATTAAGCAGTTTCTTCGCTCTCTCCAGATCTTCAGGAGTATTAATATCAATGCCTACATAATCGGTTTCTACCATTTTTATCCTGATGCCATTTTCTAATAGCCTGAGTTGTTCCAGTTTCTCCATCTGTTCCAATTTGCTTACAGGTAATTCTACAAATTTCATTAGTGTTTCCTTTCGAAAAGCATACACACCAATATGTTTGAAATATTCGGGTTGCGGGGTGCGGGGTGCGGGGTGCGGGGTGCGGGGTGCAGGTTTTGTAACAAAGTTAAAAGGAATTAATGAACGCGAGAAATAAAGAGCAAAGTTATCCTTATCGCATACAACTTTCACAATATTTGGATTTTCAAAATCTTTCCTAAGCTTGTGCATCAAAGAAGCTACTTCTATTGTAGGGTCATTAAAAACATCTATTAATTTTTTTAATGGTTCATCTGTAATGAAAGGTTCGTCGCCCTGTATATTTACCACGATTTCAACATCTTGATAATATGGCAATTTTCTGCAAACTTCAGCTATTCTATCCGTTCCACTTTTATGCTGTTTACCGGTCAAAGTAACTTTACCATCAAAGCTTTCAACAGCTTCAAAAATACGTTGGTCATCAGTACCAACAATTACATCATCAAATAAACCACTGCTCAATGCACGTTCATAAACATGCTGGATAATATATTTTGTTCCCAATTTTACCAGAGGCTTTCCGGGAAATCTTGTTGATTCATAACGTGCGGGAATAATTGCGATTACTTTCATTTTATTTCCTTATTTTATCATTACCAACTCAAGATATACTTTATAACTGCGCAGATTATCTCGTAGTTCGGAAGAAATGAAACCTCTGGTGATTTTCATTTTAAGAAGCTTTTTCCTGGTTTCAAGAGCAATAGATTTCTTAATCTCCTCATCTTTACTGATAAGAGCAGACTGGACTTCTTTTTCCAGGTATTTTGCAATTTCCAATCTGGCATTTTCAGCTGCATTTTCCCAGGCAGAAACCAGGTTAGATGAACTCGAATGGACATAACTAATAATCTTATTTGATTCAACTACGATCTTATCCCCTTCATACCATTGAGGGAAATTACTAACATATTTTTTTCTATAAGATGCTGGAATATTTGTTTTCATTTCTGAGAAAAGTGCAATATAGAAATCACACAAAAATGTTTCATCAACCAGTTGCAGGGATTCGTATATTCGTTTTGTTTCTTCAGGAGAAGCGCTTACATTTAGTTTAAATACTGCTTTCCCTTCCCTAAGAATCTCTTCTGTGGTTAGGGAAGCAAACTTATCAATCGAATAAGAAGCAGTATTTCTACTCTTTACAACAGCAGCCATTTGTTTTGCTGAGTCTTTCATTTTATCAAATTCAAAGCTTTTCCGGGAAATTCCTATTATAAAATCACCTTCAGTTGGTAATTCATAAACCCAGGCAGGAAGCTGAGTAGTTTCAATTTTGTGAATGGTTTCACTTTTCCAATGTTCTCTCTGCTGGGAAGCACAACCAAACAGAAGTATTACAATTAAAAATATTACTATCTTTTTCATTTTCCTTCTCTATACAATTTATTTTTTTTAAGATAAATCATCAACCCCGTAATATCGGTTTGTTTAACTCCGGAAATCCTGGAAGCCTGCCCCAAAGAGGTTGGTTTAATTTTATTTAATTTCTCCCGGGCTTCATAAGCAATAGTTTCGATTTTCATATACTCAATATCGGTAGGTATATTTGTGTGTTCCATTTTCTCGAATTTATCAATCTCCGCCAGTTGACGTTTAAGATACCCTTCATATTTTATTTCAAGTGAAATTCTACTTTTTATATCTTCGGTAATATCGGGGGGAATTTTATACCCGAATTTTTGCAGGTCATCAAAATGAATTTTGGGACGTTTCAGAATATTCACCAATCTTGTTGGTTCTCTTATTTCTTCACTTTTTTTGGAATTATGAGTCTTAAGATAATGTAGTACTCTATCATGTATCTTTTTCATTTCCTGAAATTTCTGCCAGCGTACATCCTCAACCAATCCCAGCTTATAACCCAAAGGCATTAATCTTTCATCTGCGTTATCCTGACGTAGATACAGACGATATTCTGCACGAGAAGTAAACAAGCGGTAAGGCTCGGTGGTGCCTTTTGTAACCAGATCATCTATTAAAACTCCAATATACGATTGAGAACGATCAAAGATAACAGGCTCCTTTTTATCAATAGCCAGTACTGCATTGATTCCTGCAGCAATTCCCTGGGCTCCAGCTTCTTCATAACCGGAAGTACCATTTATCTGCCCTGCCAGATATAATCCGGAAATTTTCTTTGTTTCCATGGTAGCTTTAATTTCATCGGGAATAATATAATCGTATTCGATAGCATATCCATAACGAATTATAGATGCATTTTCCAGACCGGGAATTGAATGTACAATTTCCTTTTGAACATCAGGTGGCAGGCTGTTGGAAATCCCGTTCACATATGCTTCATGAGTATCTTTCCCTTCAGGTTCGATAAATACCTGATGACGTTCTTTCTTTTTGAATTTCACAACTTTATCTTCAATGGAAGGACAATATCTGGGACCTACTCCACTAATATACCCTCCATATAGAGCTGATTTATCCAAATTGGATCTGATGATCTCATGGGTTTTGGAAGTTGTAAAGGTAAGATAACAACTTACAAGATTATATAATTTTATATCTCGATAAAAAGAAAACCCCTGGGGATTTTTGTCACCCTGTTGTTCTTCTACTTTATTCATGTTCACAGTTCGCAGGTCTACTCTTGGTGGTGTTCCTGTCTTGAATCTTGCCAGATTAAGACCGGCACTGATGAGTGATTCGGAAAGTTTGTTAGACGCAGGTTCACCTGCCCTACCCGAGCTGTAACTTACATTTCCAACGTGAACTTTACCCCGCAAAAATGTCCCATTTGCCAGAATGACCTTTGAAGCAAAATATTCTTCCCCCAGATTCGATTTAACTCCGAGGACACACAATCTATCCTGGGAAAGTATTATCTCATCGATCATTGATTCTTTAATTTCCAAATTATCCTGTGATTCCAAAGTATAACGCATTACTATTGAATATTGAGTCCGGTCGTTTTGTGAACGTGGTGCCCACACAGCAGGACCTTTTTTCTTGTTCAGCATTCTGAATTGGATTCCCGTAAGATCAGCAGCTCTGCCAATTTCCCCGCCCAGCACATCAAGTTCCCTGGCAAGATGACCTTTGGCAGGTCCTCCCATTGATGGATTGCAGCTCATTCTCCCGACTGTTTCAATCTTGATGACAAAAATGAGAACTCTAGCTCCCATCTTGGCTGCAGCAAGAGCAGCTTCAATTCCAGCATGTCCGGCTCCGACAACTATTACATCATACTTATCGTTTCTCATAATTTTATTCTTTCTATGATTTATAAATCATAATCTGAGCAATAAGTGTCAAGACAGTTAATTTTTGGTTTGAAAAACAGATGTAAAGAAAAGTTTAGGAACGCTGATTATTTAATATTTTAAAGGATAAAAAAATTATAAAAAAGAAGTAGTTATTTGCTTTTATTCCGGATATTATTGCTTTTATGATAGCAATGTTCGTCCTTATTCTATTTTTGATAAAAAATTTATGGTCATGGACTATTCCCGATATTTTCCCCGGTGCTGTTGAGCAAGGACTTATTGTAGATGAAGTTTCATAGATGACATCTTTCAAACCTGCACTTTTCGCTGCTGTTTTATTCGGTATTGCGAAAGTTTCCATTAAATATGAAAGGAAAAGGGATCTGCAAAATAGAAGCGGAAACCGCTGAAGCGGTTATTTTATGGTTTGTGTAATTTTTTAACCCACAGTTAAAACTGTGGGTTAATGCTATAATACGTATTGAATTAACCCACAACTTTAGTTGTGGGTCACAAAACCATAACCAAAAGAAAATTTCAACCATTTCAATGGTTTCTGAAATTTTCCTTAATTTTGCAGAACTCATTATGAAAGGAAAAATTAGGAGAAAATAGATTTTATGTCTAAAAAAGTAAAAACAGCGATAAATCCTACAAGAGAAGAAAACTATCCAGCCTGGTATCAGCAGGTGATAAAAGCCAATGAAGAAGCGACTCTCCGGTGTCAAAAAAAACTCATTCTCAACTATGCGTTATTGGAGAAAAATAGTATTACGCAGAGCGTCAAGTAATCATTCCCACGCAGGACAGCCTATGTGAAGATGATTTCTTTAAGTTATAACGACCCCCATCCCTAACCCTTCCCCCTATCCGTCAAAAGCCGGACAAGTCGAAGGGGAAGGGAACTGACTGCGGCAAAAGGAGACAGACTCTTCCCCTAAATAGGTCAGGGCTGTGTCCGGCTTAGGCGGAAAGAATCTCATGGATTAACATTCAGCTTAACAACTGGTGAAAAGAATGAAAAATCTTGTCTCCAAGCCCTTTAGCCTATGAAACCTTTTAGTTTCATTGGGCC
>DAOVQH010000252.1 GCA_030628755.1 Candidatus Cloacimonadota bacterium
AACTCGCTTTCAATCGGTTTGTTGTTTGCAATTATAGAATCTAATCTTGCAAGAAATTCTTTTTTACCTCTTTCAAATATCTCTTGTTTTTCTTCTTCGGTTAATGCATTTAAACCTATAAATACAGCACAAAAGAATAATAATAGTAAAAATCGTTTTTTCTTGAACATCTTAATATCCTCCTTAAATTTTTTTTAAGCTTAATTTATTGTTTTTTAAAAAATGTCAAATTTTTAGGTCTAATAGACAAAATGTTATTGCTAAATCTTAAGTAATTATTTGTTTTGTAAGCAGTTAAGTACTATTCAGCAGGAATTCTTTTGAGCATAAAAAACTTTCTGTTATCTAATAAAGCTTCTTTCCAATGACTATTCCCAATAAACTCGCCGGAAGTATTCAATTCAAAATCAGTATAAGGGTTTATGGAAGAATAGATTTCATAATCATAATCTGCTTCATCTTCCCACTGTAAATGGATGAAACTATCTTCAATAAAGATATCAATATTTTGAGAATTAATAAATTCAGGTTTTAAACAAATATTGAGTTCTGTAACAAAATTTTCACTGGTGATGATATTGCTTTTTATAATATTTGCGTAATTGTCTTTATGAAATGTGAAAGTGTAATTTCCAGGTAAAAGAAGCCGGTAAAACCTGCCGAAAGTGCTGTCACTTCGAACCGGTTCGACCGAGGTCATTCCCCCGATACTATCAATTTCAGTTACATAAATTTCAGCAATGATCGGTTCATTATTTTCATCGGTGATCAACCCGGTTGCAGTAGAATGGTTTACTCTATCCAGCATAATTAAGGCGGCTTGCAGGTTATCCTCGCAAATTTGATCAACCTGACTTTCCGGTGGTATAAATGTGGTTGCCAATTCAATTGTAAATGAGAAAATCCTTTGTTCCGCATAACCCCAATCTCCCATTGTTCCCTGGCAGGAACAAAAATCAACTGCCTGCATTGGTGTGTAATATCCTACACCACTAATACGGGGAATAGTTGTTGCCATATCAACTGCAAGTTCATCCATAATTAAATGATCGTAGGAACATACTCCGGGCAGATGACCGAGAGGATATAAAACATATTGACCATAAGAATGGTATGTTATTCCTGCATAGAATTTATGAGAATAAATTAAATCTCTGGCAAATACAGATTCTTGTTCTGACCATTCATAAGGACCATGATAAGTTTGTGAATTAGGATTATTAGAAGCTCCGTAGTTGCCCCAGACATAGCCGAAATTCCGGTTCAGATCAACACCATCTGCTGAGCTGGAATCAGGTATTCCGTTGGCATTATTATCTCGCATATTTTTGCGGTGATATGTGTGCCAGCCTTCTGTTACAAGTTTGTGTCCATCAGGATTCATCAGGGGAATGAACCAGATCTGAGTGCTGTCTATCCAGGCTGTGACACTATCTATAAACCCATAATTGGAAACCAGGTAGTTTAGAATATACATATCAACTTCCAGACTGATAGGTTCTCTTGCATGAATTTCAGCAGCAAAAAAGATATTAGGCTCATCCTCATTAGTTTCAGGATTATCGGAAAGTTTAAGACACCAAACCTGATGTGGAAAATCAGAATAATTACTATTTCCTGAAAGATAATAATCATAACAGGTTGAATTTCCCAAAGAAGTTAATTGTGTTATGTTTGGATAATCAGTTGCGATTTCGTTGAGTTCGGTTGTAAGATCCAGATAATTTCTATATCCTGCTATATCTCTTAATCGCTCCTCTTCTGTGGAGAGAATTGTAAAATCGTATCGATTTCGTTGTAGATAAGCTAACTGCTTTTCATTAATGATGATATCGAGTAGTTCATTCTTTTGGAAAATAGTGATTTCAATATTTTGATCCTCTACCCATTTTATAATTCGGTTATCCGGATTTTTTATAGAAACCAAAATTTCATCAGCTGATAATGAAATTACAGAGAATAATATAAAAAACAGAATTAGACTTTTTATATTTTCTCCTTATCCTTCAACTTTTTCCACCAATCCAGTCTTTTTTTAATCTCTTTTTCAAATCCAAATTTAGAAGGAATGTAATATGTTTTTTCGTTCATTTTATCAGGGAAATATTTCTGATAAGAATAGGCATTTTCATATTGATGGTCATATTTGTAATCTTTGCCATAATCGAGGTCTTTCATTAGTTTGGTTGGTGCATTACGGATATGAAACGGTACACCCAGATGACTGGTTTTTTGTGCATCTTTAGCAGCTTTGGTGTAAGCTGTTTCCAGTGAGTTGCTCTTTGGTGCGGTCGCCAGATAGACGACCAGTTGCGCCAGCGCAACATTTGCTTCCGGCATTCCCAGAAGGTGAACGGTCTCTTTTGCAGCAATTGCCTGAACCAGAGCATTCGGGTCGGCAAGTCCCACATCTTCGGAAGCAAATCGCACTAAACGGCGCGCCACATACATCGGGTCTTCTCCCGCTTCCAGCATCCTTGCCAGCCAGTAAAGTCCTGCTTGAGGGTCGCTGCCGCGTAAAGATTTATGCAAAGCAGAAATCACATTGTAATGTTCCTCTCTATCCTTATCGTAGAACATTGCTTTTTTCGTAAGGATTTTGGAAATTGTTTTCATATCGATTTTCTGTTTAGCTGAAGTATTTTTTATAATACTTTCCAGGTAGTTCAAGGCTTTTCGCGCATCTCCTCCACTTTGTTCGGCAAGATAGGGGACGCAATCTTTATCGAAATTCAGTTTTGTTTCTATGACACTGAGAGCACGTTTAAGAATTTTTTCAATATCCTCGTCGGAAAGTTGTTCCAGAACGAAGACATCACATCGTGAAAGCAATGGTGGTATTATTTCAAAGGAAGGATTTTCCGTGGTTGCACCGATCAATATTACTGCTCCTGATTCGATATAGTGTAAAAAAGCATCCTGCTGGGATTTATTAAAACGATGGATCTCATCAATAAAAAGGATAGTGCTTTTATTCTTTTCTTTCAGATTGTACTCAGCTTCTTTCATTACAGCCTTGACGTCTTTGATACTGGAGAGAACTGCACTGAAAGAGATGAACCTGCTTTTTGTATTTTGCTGAATGATGCGAGCAATTGTGGTTTTTCCTGTACCTGGAGGTCCCCACATAATAAAGGAGCTATAGTTATCTGTTTCGATCATATTTTGTAGAAGAGAGCTATTTTCCAGAAGCTTTTCCTGTCCATACATTTCATCCAGGGTTTTAGGTCGGATCTTTTCTGCCAGCGGGATGTTAGTGGGTTTTATTTCTTTATCAAAAAGAGAAAGTTGGTCAGACATTTTTTATCCTCGTTTGGTTTTTAAACTTCACATCCGGCAGCTGCCGGATTGTTAAGTTTCAGCAACAAAACTTGTGAAGTCTTTGAGACTTAACAAGTTTGCAAATCTACCTTAACAAATTAAATTAATCTTTTTGGGAAGCAAGTCAATTCTGAAATGTTTGGGATTTTTTAATACGGGCAATTCACCATCAAAATAAACAGGAAGTTCCTGATCTGCTATTATCTCTATAGAATCACTTCGTTCGATTTTTACTTCCGGGAGTTTAATGTGAGTTCCTTTTATTGCTTTCGGAAGAACCTGAAGGACTCTTCTGCGAGTAACTGCTTCAATTAGGCAGATATCGAATTTTCCATCGTCAGCAATGGAATCTGGAGTGAGTTTGAATCCTCCTCCGCAATATCTTCCATTTCCAATTGTGATCATTAAAAATGAAGATTCAATATTTTTGTTATCAAGTAATATTTTCATTTTGTAGGGTTTGAGCTTTACCAGAGCTTTTAAAACAGCAAAGAGATACCTTGGAAGACCATTCAAATACTTCGCTTTGCAGGCGTACTCAGCAACTCTGGCATCGAAGCCAATTCCCAGAGAATTAATGAAATAAAAGTCTTCGATTTTACAGACATCCACCTTTATGGTGTTGTGTTTTTCCAATGTGGAAACAGCCTTACCAACGAATTGTGGGATATTGAAATTTCTTGCAAAATCATTTCCACCTCCTTCAGGAATGATGCCAAGTGTAAC
>DAOVQH010000279.1 GCA_030628755.1 Candidatus Cloacimonadota bacterium
ATCCGGGAAGAAGGTAGATTCTGAAAGTAAATTCATTGGAACTTTTATCGGGGATCATACAAAAATCGGTATCAATTCTACAATTAATACAGGAACTGTTCTCGGTGTTGGATGTAATCTTTTTGGCAGGGAACTGATAAAAGACTTTATTCCTTCATTCAGATGGGGAGAAGGTTCTGACCTTGTAGAATATCAGGAGAATAAATTTTTTGAAACTGCAAAAATAGTAAAGCAGAGAAGAAATTTGAAACTGACTAAAAACGAGAAAGAGCTTTATACTAATATCCGTAAGATGGATATTGAATAAAGTTAGAAATAAAATATAATTCTTTATTTGATAAATAAATGGAGTATTAATGCAAGAGTTTGTCGAAGTAATATTTCGTTCTGAGAGGAATGGATATTTTATAAATTCCAAAAATTTGGAAATAGCTCCCGATATGAATGTCATTGTTAAAGTCGAGCGTGGTGAAGATATCGGGAGAGTTTTGAACAGCTGTGTTATAGATGAAGAACTTGAAGAAAAATACCAGAAAGATGAGATTAATAAAGTGTTAAGAATTGCTACGGAAGAAGATTTCAAACAGCTTGAAAAGGTTGAAAAAAAAGAGAATGAAGCTAAAGAGAAATTCCTGGAAATGTTAAAACATCAGCCTTTCGAAATGAAACTTCTCGAAACAATTTACCAGCTGGATGGGAATAAGTTGACTTTCTTCTTTTCTGCTGATGGGCGTATCGATTTCAGGGAGTTAGTGCGTGAACTTGCTACAGAATTCAAAACAAGAATTGAATTACACCAATCATCCGGCAGGGAGGATGCGCGAAGACTTGGAGGACTTGGGATATGCGGTAAGACCTATTGTTGTGTATCATTCTTGAAGAAATTCAACCAGGTTACAATTCAGATGGCAAAAGATCAAAATCTTTTAAGTAATCTTTCCAAAATATCAGGTCCCTGTGGGAGATTATTATGTTGCTTGCATTATGAAGAAGATTTCTACTTGGAAAAATTGGAAGCTTTTCCTGATATTGGTGAAGCAGTAACTCACGAAAATCAAAAAATATTCGTGGAAAAAAATGATTATTACAACAATAGAATAAACCTGATTTCCGAGGATAATGAGCGAATAATATTAACCCTGGATGAATTCAACAAGATAAAAGATAAAACAAAAGATGAAAAGACACATTCTTGAGTTTCTTCCGAATGAATTGAATAAATATCTGATTCAAATAAACGAAAAAAAATATAGAACAAAGCAGATATTAAACTGGATTTATGCTAACAAGACATTGAATTTTCATAATATGTCTACTCTTCCCGAATCACTGAGAGAAGTACTTACCAGGGATTTGGATAATTATCTCCCACAGATATTAAAGAAGGATATTTCCAGGGATGGTACCAAAAAATATCTATTATCTCTTGCTGATAATAAAAGAATTGAAATGGTATTGATCCCAAGGGAAGAAAAAAATACTCTCTGTATTTCATCCCAGGTTGGTTGTGCTTATGGCTGCAATTTCTGTGCTACAGCAAGTTTGGGATTAATTAGAAACTTGAAAGTTTATGAAATTCTTTCCCAGGTCTTTCTGGCAATGATGGAATTGAAACAGAAGAAACTCACAAATATTGTTTTCATGGGTATGGGTGAACCCCTGGATAATCTGGAGAATGTATTAAAAGCTGTAAGGATTTTACAGAATGAACAGTGCTTCAGTTTCAGTCCACGCCGAATAACTATTTCAACCTGTGGGATAATTCCTAAACTGAAAGAACTGGCTGATAGCGGATTAAAAACAAAACTGGCGGTTTCTTTGAATTCTGCCATCCAGGAAAAAAGAGAACAATTAATGCCGATTTGTAAGAAATATCCTTTACCTGAATTAAAGAAAGCATTGTTGAGTTTCAGGAAAAGAACTCCATATAGAATTACTTTTGAATATGTTCTGATAAAAGATTTCAATATGGGAAAAGAAGATGTGAAAGCTCTATTGAAATTTCTAGGTGATATTTCTTGCAAACTGAATGTAATTGCCTGGAATGAAGTGAAGTCATTACCATACAAAGCTCCAACAGAAAACGAAATAAAAAATTTTATAAATTCTATGGGAAAATTGAGTTTTGCAGTTATGTTTCGCAAAAGCAGGGGAGCAGATATTAGTGCGGCATGTGGACAATTGGCTGCAAAAACCTTCTGAACGGTCATAGACCTTCAGAACGGTTTTTAAAGAATGGTTTCGATATCGTTCATTCCAACCGTTCGCAAGGTCTCACTTCGTTCAACCGTTGTGAAGGTTTAAGTATAAATGGAGAAATTATGGAAAATCTTGATATTAATAAAATAGCGAAGATGATAGATCACACTGAACTGAAATCAAATTCCGGACAAAAAAAGATTCTGAATCTCTGCAACGAAGCAAAAATGTTTGGATTCGTTTCGGTTTGTATTAATCCGCATTACGTAAAATTTGCCTATGAACAGCTTAAAGGAAGTAAAGTTCTGGTTTGTAGTGTAGTGGGTTTTCCATTGGGGATGAACACAAGTGAACTTAAAGCTTTGGAAGCAAAAAAAGCAGCTCGAGATGGTGCTGAAGAGATAGATATGGTAATCAATGTAGGTGCAATGCGTGATGGAAAGTATGATTTCGTAAAAAATGATATTAGAAAAGTTGTGAAAGCCAGTAACCCTTCCCATGTAAAAGTAATACTGGAAACATGTTATCTTACTGATGATGAAATCGTTAGAGCTTGCGAGCTTGCTGTAGAAGCTGGAGCACATTTTGTGAAAACCTCCACCGGCTTCGGAGCATTTGGGGCTTTTCCCGAACATATTCGTTTGATGAGAAAAACCGTAGGACCGGATATCGGAGTAAAAGCTTCAGGTGGAATTATGAACTTTAAGGATGCCTGGAGAATGATAAAAGCTGGTGCAAATAGATTAGGAACAAGTGCTGGTGTAATGATATTGGAAGGAGCAAAGCTCTATAAATTTGCTCCTGAAGCCTGGCTCAAACCTGAAATTCCCTGTCACATTTGCCCTTCACGTCATGCAACTTTAGCAAAGCTTCCCAAGGCTGTTTTTACTTATTATAAGAAAAAATGTTTAACCTGTGAACATCGCGAAAAGTACAACAAGTTCTATGAATAGTGAATTCAACCCGAGTCGAGTTGCTCGCAACCCGACTCGGGTTGAGATCACGGAATTTCTGAAGTTTATAGATTCGGAAGGTTAAGAAAGAAATGTGAAAATGGTAACTTTCCGAATCCGGCAGCTGCCGGAGAGAATATTTTAGTGGAAGCTTCGGAAAATGAATAAAACCTTCCGAACGGTTTTGGAGCTTCTTGCTTCTCTTGCTTGTCCGGCGTATCCGGCAGCCGCCGGAGAAGTCGGGACCTTCGGAACGGTTAATACTCAGAATGACAGTTATTAATAAAGGAGAGCATTATGAACGGTTGGATGGGAAAAATTATAAAAATAGATCTTTCAACCGGTAAACAGGAAACGGTTGAGATCGATGATAACATAAGAAGAAAATATCTTGGCGGCAGGGGACTCGGTGTTAAACTCTATACAGAAATATGCTCTC
>DAOVQH010000081.1 GCA_030628755.1 Candidatus Cloacimonadota bacterium
AAAAGGAGCACAAAAAGCTGCTACTGATTTTGGTATTGATATCTTAGGAAAAATCCCCTTTGATACAAACATTGTAAAAACTTCTGATACTGGCAGACCTTATATTTATGATTTCAAAAAAATGCCGGCAGCAAAGGAAATGAACCAAATAGTTGATAAAATAATTCAAAAGGTAGAAAATAGATAAACAACTTTATTAAGATTTATGAAAATATCTGTGTGATCATTGAAATAAGCTGATTTTCGTATTATTAAACCTTCAAGGTTATTCAAGACTTTAAAGGTTTTTCTTGCTTGACATAAATTAGTTGTGAATTTTGATTCATTCAAGAATGAAGAAGAAAAAAATTAAAACTATAGCGATAATCACTGCTGGTGGCAGTGGAAATAGATTGAAGAGTGACACCAAAAAACAGTTTATTGAAATTGCTGGAAGACCGCTTATATTCTGGACTCTCGACAAATTCACAAACCACCTTGAGATAGATGAGATTATCGTTACCCTTCCCGAGGATGAAATTAAAACATATTCCGAACTTATTGAAATGAATATCCTCAGGATGTAATAACAACTCTTCCCGGTGGAGAGGAAAGACAGGACTCGGTTTTTAATGCACTCCTGTTGTGTTCTTCAAATACAAAATATATTCTGATTCACGATGGTGTACGACCTTTTATTTCTTCGGAAGATATAACCCGGCTCCTGGAATCCGTTGAAGAACACAAGGCTGTAATTCCCATAAGTAAAATAAAGAACACGATCAAAGAAATCCAGAATAATAAAATCATTAAAACCATTTCCAAAGAAAACTTAGTAAATGCCTTAACACCTCAAGTATTTGAGTTTGATTTGATAAAATCCTGTCATCAGAAAGCAAAATCCGAGAAACTATATTTTACAGACGATGCAGCAATATTGGAGCATTTCGGGTATCCGGTTTATACAGTTGAATGTGATTCATTTAATATTAAAATAACTGATATTCATGATCTTCAAATTGCAAAAGTACTCTTAGAAAATAATTTTCTGAAAGATAATTAATGAATCTTGAATGGTTGAAGGGTTAAATCAGTGATTATAAATGTCTTTGCGCAGTGTACGCGTAGTTCCAAATTTTCGTAATGAAGATGAAAGCAATTAAAATTGCAAGTAAAACTTTCGTGTTATTTAGCGTTATCCCTGTGGAATAAAATCAGAGATTTTCTCCGATAAGTCGGAGATTCAACAGGGTGAATTCGCCTGCCCCGTAAGTAAGAATGACTGTATCGGGGCGGGTAATAATTAAAGGAAATAAGATGACCTTTTCGTGTTTTTTCGCCTGCCCCGTTAAATCTTTACCACGTTGGATTTTTTTTTATCCAACGGTGGTCTTTTATTTAATTGGGCGTATTTCATGGGTTTTAATAGAAAAATAATATTTCGTGTTTTTAGCGTTATCCCTGTGGAATAAAATCAGAGATTTTAATGCAAAACATTATTCAACAGGGTGAATTCGTGGGTAATAAAGAAGGAGATAATCATGCGAATTGGATACGGATATGATGTACATAAATTAGAAAAAAATAGAAAATTGATCTTAGGTGGAGTGGAAATTCCTTTCGAAAAAGGTCTTTTCGGTCATTCCGATGCAGATGTGCTCATCCATGCCATTCTTGATTCCATTTTAGGTGCACTTGCAAAAGGCGATATCGGACAGCTTTTCCCTGATACAGATGAATCATACAAAAATATAGACAGTAGAATTCTTTTAAGAAAAACAACAAATATTTTGGATGAATCGAAATATGAAATAGCAAATGTTGATGCTACAATCTGTGCCCAGAAACCCAAACTCCATAAATATATACCTCAAATGAGGAAAAATATTGCTGCTGATCTTCACACGGAAATTGCAAATATCTCCATAAAAGCAACAACTGAAGAAGGTCTGGGAATAAGTGGAAAGGGAATATCTGCAACCGCAGTTATTCTGTTAAGATCATTATAAATTTGACTTGACATCAATATTACGATGTATTCTTTTGTATTCATATAGCATACAAAAGGGGGAGGTTGTTATGAATGTGCTAACATTACGTTTACCGGAAGACATAGAAAAGAAATTGAAACTTAAAGCACAAATGGAACATCGTTCCGTATCTGAACAAATAAAGAAGTATATATATGATGCTATTCTCATGGAAGATAACCCGGACTTACCTCTTTCATTTATCAAACAAACACTGGAAGCAAAAGCAGAAATTGAAGCAGGTTTGGGACAAGAATACAAGTTTGGACATATTAAGTGAAAAATATCATAGCTTCAAATCTATTTCTTAAATTCAAAAAGAAATCTTCAAAGAAATTACAATTAGAAATTGATAAACAAGTGAAAAATATATGTAATAATCCGGAAATTGGAGAATTAAAAAAGGGTGACTTGAAAAATATCCGAGTCTATAAATTTACCTTTGGGAAGCAACTAATATTACTTTCTTATGAAATTAAAAATGAAATTCTCTTTTTATATTCTGTAGGAAGTCATGAAAATTTTTATAAAAAACTTAAACAATATTTGAGATAGTTTCTCATGAAACCAGAACTTCTCCTTCTTCATCCTTCGAGTCGTCCATTCTCCATAGTATTACGAAGGATGAATAAGGAGCTTACGACGACGACTCGAGATAGAATATCAATAGCTTTTGCTCGACTCGTCGTTCCTTACGAGTCGAAAAAGCTAAACACAATTATATGAAACCTGAACTCCTTCTTCCCGTTGGCAATACCGAATCTTTTTACGCAGCGATCGAAGGTGGAGCAGATGCGATTTATCTTGGATTAAGATATTTTAATGCCCGGGTTAAAGCACAGAATTTTGCTCCGAATCAGTTACAATCACTTCTAAAAGAATCAGAGAAAAAACAGATAAAAGTTTATCTGACTCTTAACACACTTATAAAAAACAGTGAACTTCCAACTTTGCTGGATATCCTTTACCTCCTTTCCCAAACAACGATATCCTCTATTATTATCCAGGATTGGGGTGTTTATTTTCTTTTAAAAAAGTACTTCCAAAAAATTCCAATTTACGCCAGCACCCAAATGGGAATCCATAACTCCATCGGAGTTGATTATGTTCTTTCCAGGAAATTTGAGAGGATAATTTTAGCCAGGGAACTCACACTAAATGAACTTAAAGAAATCAGCAGAAAGGCTGGAATTGAACTTGAACTCTTTGCTCATGGAGCTTTGTGTTATTCATTTTCCGGGATGTGCTTGTTCAGCAGTTACTTAGGTGGAATGAGCGCAAATCGTGGTCTTTGCAGACAACCCTGCAGGAGACTTTACCATACACAAAACAGATCGGATTTCTTTTTCAGCTTAAAAGACAATCAGTTAATCGACTTGCTACCGCAAATTCTAAAATTAAATATCTCAGGAATCAAGATCGAAGGTCGCATGAAATCTGCTGAATATGTTTATAATGTTGCAAGGGCATACAGGATGGTTTTAGATGACCTAACCAAAATAGAAACAGCAAAAGAAATCCTGAAATACGATTTTGGCAGAGAAAAAACCTCCTACTTCTTTGGTGAAGATGTGAAGAACGCAATTACAAAAAATCCTTACATTGGTATATACATCGGCAAAGTGGATTCAATAGACGAATATTCCTTTTCCTTCAAGACACTTCATCCACTCAAGTTCATGGATCGTCTGCGAATTCTTCCCGAAACAGGAACAGATGCCAAAGCAATCAAGATCAAAGAAATGAAAAAAAATAAAAAAGAATGCCCTCTTGTTGAAGCTGGAGAAATAATTACCATTAAAACTGATAAGATCAAGGTTAACAAAGGAGATAAGGTTTTCCTGATCGGGTTGGCTAATATAAAATTCAAAAGTAAATTCACTATGGAAGGAAAAAGACTGAAACTGCATCTTCCCGAGCAGAAGAAAAAAAATATTTTAGACAAAATTGGTTCTCGCAAAACACTCAGCAAGCAGCAACTTTTTATTCGTATCAATTCGCTAGACTGGCTAAGGAAATTACACTTTGATAATTTCGATTTCCTGATAATGAATTTAACCAGATCTGATTGGGAAAAATTGAATTTAAAAAGTTCATTCCTTAGAAAAAATATTCATAAGCTAATCGTTCAGCTTCCAAAATTCATAACAGAAGATGACATCGAATTTTATAAAAAGCTCTGCAGAGAATTTCAAAGAGCCGGTATTATGAATTTTATATTAAGTCATATTTCACAAAAAAACTTGATTCCTGAAAACTGCAAAATATCAACAAATGAAAATGTTTATATTCTTAATGATGCTGCAATTCAATTCCTTAAAGAAGAGAACATCAAATCATATATTTATCCCTTTGAAAATGATTACTCCAATTTAGTTGCAGGAAAGGACAGGAAAGGGATCGTTCCTTTGTATTTTCATCCTGAATTATTCCACTCTAGGATGCCGGTTTCTTTCAGCCACAAAGATACCCCGATACGGTCATACTTTCCTACGGGGCAGGCAAAGACACTAAGTTTCAAAGATGATAAGAACAATTACATTAAGACTCTTCGTGATGGAATAACTATAGTAATACCAGAAATTCCAGTTTCACTTCTGCAACATAAGAACAAGCTCTTCGACAAAGGTTTCCGCCGCTTTCTGATAGACTTATCATACGTCCAACCTTCGCAGAATACATTTAACAGGCTATTGAAAAAGTTTCACTCCTCCACTGCTGAGCAGCCGGGAACGAGTTTCAATTTTAAGGTGGGATTGAAGTAACCCCCTTTCGTTGGTTAACCTCCTTTCGTTGGTTCATCCATCCCGGTTGAACCATATCCAGTTTTCGTTGGTTCATCCATCTTGGTTGAACCACATCCAGTTTTCGTTGGTTCATCCATCCTGGTTGAACCACATCCAGTTTTCGTTGGTTCATCCATCCTGGTTGAACCATATATTTACCCTGACTTTGTGACAAGATTTGCTGATGTTTACCCTGACTTTGTTACATACAGAGTAACTAATTCAAATAAATTTGAGTGAAAGAGAGTTTTCCGTTTGACACTAATAGCACAATACAACAACTTCGATTAGGAAAAAATGAAAAAAGGATGAATGACTTATAATCCGTTAGAACCAGAGCAGGAAAAGAATTTATTCTGTTAAATTTGCCATATTTTATAGTTGGAAAAATTTATGGATATCTTGACTGGTTTACTAAAGAGTAAAAAACATTATTGGATTTTGAATCCGTTGAAACGGTTAGAAATCTATATGCTCATGATTTGAACCCGACTCGAGTTTGAATTGAAAGCATTGAAATCAAAAAAAGGAGTATTTAAATATGAAATCCAAAAAAGAAATTTATCAACTCAAAATAACTTTAAACAACACAAGTCCACCCATCTGGAGAAGATTTTTAGTACAATCCAATATCTTACTACCAGATTTACACAAAATTATCCAAACCGTGATGGGTTGGACAAATTCACATTTACATCAATTTGTAAAAAACAGACAATACTTTCGCGAACCCTGGGAAGATGACTATTTAGACGATAGTTTTGATTATGCGGATATTAAGCTTGATGATTTTTTGTATATTATAGGAGATACTTGTTCTTACGAATATGATTTTGGTGACAGTTGGAGACATACAATAAAACTGGAAAAGATTTTACCTTTTGATAAAAATCAGAATTATCCTGTTTGTACTGCCGGAAAGAAAAATTGTCCGCCTGAAGATTGCGGTGGAATTTACGGATTTTATAATTTGTTGGAAATAATCAGAAATCCAGAACATCCGGATTATGAAGATATGATAGATTGAATCGGAGAAGACTATGATTCTGATTATTTCGATCTGAATGATGTAAATAAATTATTAAGAATGAAAGATTATGGGTGTTTTTCAATGTTTTAATTAGTTTTCAGATTTGTGAACTTTCCATAACTTCTTAAGAAATGTTATTCCCGTCCAGCCAATGCGGGAGGAATCCGGCAGCTGCCGGATAAATTTCGAAAAGTTTAAAATAATTTTTTACATAGGTTGGTTGGATAACATCCTACAAAATACGTCCAAAACGCAAGACTCTGCAAAAAAGTCTTGACTATATCGCAAAGTTTTGCATTTTGGTCGCATGAAAAGAATTCAGAAATCATTTATCAGTAAAGACCTTTCAAAGAAGATGGTTTTCATTGTAGGTCCGCGACAGGTTGGTAAAACCTGGTTAGCAAAAGAGATTGCCAAAGATTTTTCCAATCCATTCTATTTGAATTACGATCACCTGGAAGACAGGAAAATAATTCACAACGAAAACTGGTTACCAACAATAGATTTGCTTATTTTAGATGAAATTCATAAAATGAAAAATTGGAAAAACTATTTGAAAGGTATTTATGATACACGTCCGGAAAATTTGCATATCCTGGTGACTGGAAGTGCGCGACTCGATATTTTCCGGCAAAGCGGAGATTCTTTACCAGGCAGGTATTTCCTGCATCATTTATTGCCGGTCTCATATAAAGAATCTTCTTTTAGCAGAAAATTCACGATTGATCACATTATTGAACGCGGGGGGTTTCCTGAGCCATTATTAGCAGAATCACCTGAAGATGCGACACGATGGAGAAATCAGTATGCTGAAAGTCTGATCAGGTATGATGTATTGGATTTTGAAAAAATTCATAATATTCGTGCTATCCAAATCTTGTTTCAGCTTTTACGCTCCAGAGTTGGAACTCCTGTCTCATATAAATCTATTTCAGAGGATATTGGAATTTCGCCAAATACTGTAAAAAAATATATCCAGATTTTGGAAGCATTATATATTGTATTCAAGGTGACTCCATTTGCTCACAATATTGCTCGTTCTTTGCAGAAAGAACCGAAGCTTTATTTCTATGATACAGGTCTTGTTCAGGGAGATGAAGGTGTGAGATTTGAGAATTTTGTTGCAGTATCTTTGCTGAAACATTTATGTTATCTGCATGATACAAAAGGGGTGATTACGCGTCTGCACTATCTTCGAACTAAAGATGGTCATGAAGTAGATTTTTGTCTCGTGGAAAATGAGCAGGCAAAACTGATGATCGAAGTAAAACATTCCGATAGCAATGTCAGTCGGCATCTCTATTATTTCAATAAGCGATTTGAAATACCGGGTGTGCAGGTTGTGCGCTATTTAAGGAAAGAGCGAATGAATAGTAAAATTGCTCTCAGGAAAGCTGAAAATTTCCTAATGGAACTTTCAATATAACCCGACCAAAACGCAGCGAATTGCAAAATAGTCCCGACTATTCTGCATTTTAGTGCACATTAGTCGCATTCATTATTTATATAAATCCCTACCAAACAGTTGGGGTTTTATGCTAATATGTAATTACTGAAAGTTAGCTATTTTTTGAACTTCTCTTCAACCAATTTCTCCACCAATCCATCCTTAGTAATAAACGGTAAAGTTATATGGTCAGTCTCAGCAAATTTCTGATTAAATTCAATCGCAGTTTCAATGGAGTTCGGGTTTCTTGCCCAGGCACGGCGCGCAACTCCGCACATCACATCCCAGGGGAAGGCGAGTTTCAGGATTTCATCCACGCGTTCGCTGCCATCCAGAACCATACCGAATCCGCTGTTGGAAACTTTTCCAATTCCTACACCACCACCATTATGAAGGGTAATCATGCTCATGCCGCGAGCGGCATTGCCGGCGTAACATTCAGTGCTCATT
Source organism: Candidatus Cloacimonadota bacterium (assembly GCA_030628755.1). Classification (GTDB taxonomy): domain Bacteria; phylum Cloacimonadota; class Cloacimonadia; order Cloacimonadales; family TCS61; genus JACNIV01. The sequence goes on from DAOVQH010000081.1 coordinate 7,723, forward strand.
TCTGCCATAATATTAGAGCCGTCTTTAATGTTAGATGTTTCCCGGTAGGGTGAATCTGTTCCGCCGGTGTCGTGGTGATCACGACCGAGCATGATAGGACCAACTTCTTTGTTTCGTACCATTTCATTGAATTTCAAAGCGATGGCCAAACGTCCGGGTGCATCCTGGTAGAGGATACGAGCTTGAGTTCCCACAACCAGTTTATTTTTCATGGCATCACGAACCCAGATGTAATTATCACGATCCTGGTATCTTAATTTTTTACGGCATTTGCTGATGATCTCAGCAGCAGCATTATCAGTTTTTATCAGGTCTTCTTCTTTACCTGATAGGCAAACCCAGCGGAAAGGTCCATAACCATAATCGAAAAGCTCAGGTCCCAGGATATCTTCCACGTAGCTTGGGAAGATGAACCCTTCATAGGTATTTTCACCGTTTTTTGCAATTTCCTTAATTCCTGCATCGAATACTGCTTTCATAAAACTGTTCCCATAATCGAAAAAATATACACCACGCTCCACTAAAGTTTTAATAAGTTCGAAGTGACGTTTCAGGGATCTATCTACAAGTTTGATGAATTGCTCTCTATTCTCTGCCAGCATTCTAGTTCTTTCTTCAAATGTAAGACCTTGAGGGCAATATCCGCCATCATAAGCTGCATGGCAGGAAGTTTGGTCTGAGAGCAGGTCGATATGAATATTTTCTTTCACTGCATATTCCAACAAATCAACAATGTTACCGTGATAAGCGATAGAAATACTTTCTTTTCTATTAATATAATCAGAACTTATTTCGAATGCTTTTTCCGGGGAATCTACAACTTGACCTACCCAACCTTGATCGTGGCGAGTTTTGATACGAGAATAATCAACTTCGGCAAAAATGCCTACTCCATTTGCGATTTCAACTGCTTTGGGTTGAGCACCGCTCATTCCTCCCAGTCCGGAAGAGACAAATAATTTTCCTCTTAAATCACCATCTTCCGGAACTCCAAGTTTCATC
>DAOVQH010000036.1 GCA_030628755.1 Candidatus Cloacimonadota bacterium
TAAGATCATACAAGGAACTAAGACTTCCACTCGAGTCGGGTTTGCGAGCAAACTCGACTCGGGTGGAATGGTTTTCAGAGGTAAAATACTTGAATCTGAAGAGGGAATCTATTTAATTTTAAGAATGATAGATCATCGGAATAAGGAGCAAGAAAGTAACCAAATCTTTGTGAATAGAGTAACCTGTGAGAATATTGGCTGGAATGAAATTCGACCTGAAAATCTAAAACAGGCATTACAAAACAAACTCGCTTTATACAATGCGATTCAGACCGATAATCGTCTGAAAGTAGATTTGCAGTCCGATAAAATGTCTGATGGACCGATTGTGTATTATTATGGAGATGAACCCAAAATTTTAGTGAGAACCAACAAGCCTTGTTATATCAGGTTAATGTATATTTTTTCTGATAATATAAAAACTCTGTTGATCAATAATTACCACATTGCTACTGACCAGACAAATCAATGGATTCAGCTTCCTTTGGAATTGGAAGTGTGTGAACCGAGCGGAGTTGAACAGATGCTTGTTCAAGCTTCAAATGAGAAAATGCCAATCTTGAACGTGAGAAAAATGGAACTTGGTAAAGGAACTTTTATTAATATCATAGAAACTGACATCGGTTCCCAAATCGCAAAAACGAGAGGTCTGAAACTGAAAAATCCTAAAAAAGAAATTACGGAAAAAGTTTATCAATGGACTGTATTTGAGAAATGATGTTTTCTCAACCCGAGTCTAGTTGCTCGCAACCCGACTCGGGTAGAAAGGTAAGAAATTATGCGATGCAATAAAGAAAGTTTTCAAGAAGATACATATTTTCATATTTATAATCATTCCATAGACAACCTTGATCTATTCAGAGCAGATGAAGACTATTTGCTTTGTTTGAAAAAGATAAAACAAAAAATACAATTATATCCGGCTTCTATCTTTGCCTATTGTTTGATGCCCAATCACTTTCATTTCTTTATCAGGCAGGATTCCGACAAACCTGTTTTCAGAATATTCAATGATGTATTTGCCGGATATGTTCAAATATACAATAAAAAATATAACAGGAAAGGACGATTATTCCAAAATCCCTTACAACACAAAATCGTTGAAAATGATACTTATGCTTTACAACTTTGCCAATATATTCATTTTAATCCCAAAAAGGCAGGTTTATTTAATGATTTGGCAACTTGGAGATACTCAAATTATTTGGAATGGATCGGCAAAAGACATGGTTCGATCTTTTGTAATGAGATATTGATTAATAACGGTTTAACACCGGATATGTATGCTGTTATGATGAAAGAATATGATTATTTGAAAACAGAAGAATGTATCCGAAAATATATGTTTTGAGTTCGCTCTCACCCGAGTCGAGTTGCGAGCAACCCGACTCGGGTGAGAACCGTACGGAGGAAATATAAAATGGGAATGTTTAAAAAAAGAGTTAAAATTCATAATATGTCAAATGGCGATTTATATTTTGAACACGACTTCTGGGTTGATACAGGTGCGTTATATTCATTCATTCCGGAAGATTGGTTAAACAAGATAAAAGTTGAACCGAGTGATACACGAAATCTTATTTTAGCGGATGGCAGAACAGATAAAAGATTATTTGGCTTTGCTAATTTTGAAATTGAAGGTCTAAAAGGATCTATTCCTTGTCCTGTAATTTTTGCACCTAAAAAATCTTTTTTCTTGCTTGGAGCAACAGCTTTAGAAAATTTTGCTGTAATGGCAGATCCTGTAAACAAAGATTTAAAGTCAATTCTTTCTATTATTGCTGGGTTTATAATACAAAAATAGTCGGTGAAACCCGAGTCGGATTGTTCTCTACCCGAGTCGGGTTGCGAGCAACTCGACTCGGGTAGAGAGGGTGAAAATCTTGAGTTTGATTTTGTGGTATATTGATTCATCCATTGAACGAACTGAGTGCTACTCGTGGATTGAGAATGTACTTGACTCGTAACGACTTGTCCGGGCGTAATAAAATGAAGATAGAAGTGTCCCGATGAATCGGGAAGAACATTCGACAGTGCCATCATTCCCAACTCACGCTGCGCTGCGAGTCAGGTCTGATTGGATGCGACTCGGTAGTAGAGTCGGAGCAGTCTCAGAAACCATTCGCAAGGTTTCATACAAAGCGATCTTGTAGAAACTTCACAAGTTTCCAAAACTTGTTAAGTTTAAATTAGATTTTCCTTCGTGCTGATTCGTGTTAATTCGTGGTAAAAAAAATCCCAAAAAGGATATTTATGACAGAAAAAACAAAACTCACTCCCATGCTAAAACAATTCCTGGATATAAAGGATCAACATCCAGACAAACTTTTATTATTCAGGATGGGTGACTTCTATGAAACTTTCTTTGAAGATGCTAAGATAGCCTCCAAAATTCTTGGAATTACTTTAACCGCTCGAAACAAGAAAGCTGAAAATCCAATTCCACTTGCCGGATTCCCGTATCATGCTCTGGATAATTACCTCGATAAACTGGTAAAAAAAGGGCTTAAAATAGTAATCTGTGAGCAGATGGAAGACCCGAAAAAAGCAAAAGGACTTGTAAAAAGAGGAATCATCGATATTATAACTCCCGGCTCCATAATCGATGGTCATCTTATTGATAAAATTGACCACAATTATTTAGCTGCCATTTACTGGGACAAAAAAAAAGAGAAACTGGGTTTTTCAGTAATCGATGTTTCAACCGGGGATTTTCTATTCACGGAAATTTATAAAAATCAACTAAAAGATGAAATAATGCGTTTGAAACCTGCAGAAATTATCATAGAAGATAAAGAAGTTGAAGAACTCGTTCCAAAAGCTGAAATTGACTACGAGCCAACTATAACAATTTTCGATAGCTGGTATTTTGATCCTGATGAAGCTGAACGTTCTTTAAAAAACCACTTTGAAACAACTACCCTGGAAGGATTCGGTACGGAAAATCGTCCTTTAGGGAAAACCGCAGCAGGAATAGCATTAGCATATATTAAATCTCTTAAGAATGAAGATCTTAAACACATCAGCCAACTTCGTTACTACTCATTGGATAATTACATGCAGTTGGACGAAGTTACTCGTCGAAATCTGGAACTTACCAAATCAATACGATATGGAACAAGCTTTGGAAGTTTAATCTCGATAATGGATAAAACTAAAACTCCAATGGGTGCAAGAAAGCTCAAGGACTGGCTTTTAAATCCTCTATTAAAGGTTGAAGACATCGATACTCGCTTAAATGTTGTTGGAACATTCAAAGAAAACATTGCATTAACCAATGACTTGCGAGCGATCTTGAAAAATATTGGAGATTTAAGCAGAATCATCAGTAAAATTGGGACTAAACGGGTCAATCCTCGTGATGTTATTGCTCTGAAAAACTATCTGGAAACTTCTCCAGTTGTTTCTGAATTACTCAGCGAATTTGATGATCAATTAATTCAAACTTTAAAAGCAGATATCCATGATTATTCAGATATCCTGAATTTGATAAATTCTTCAATAGTAGAAGAACCTCCAATTCAAATTACAGATGGAAATATCATAACTGATGGCTACAATAAAGACTTAGACGAATTACGGGAAATCAGTAAAAGTGGTAAAGGCTGGATAGCAAGGCTTGAAGAAGAAGAACGGAAAAAAACAGGTATCACCTCATTAAAAGTAAGCTATAACAGAGTTTTTGGATATTATATCGAAGTCACTAAAAAACATAAAGACAAAATTCCTGATTATTATATTCGAAAACAAACCCTGGTAAATGCAGAAAGGTTCATAAGTCCTCAATTAAAAGAATATGAAGCTAAAGTTCTGGGTGCTGAAGAAAGAATTAAAAATCTGGAATATGAAATTTTCACGAAAATCCGTGAGGAATTGTATAATAAAGTTGAATTAATGCAAAAATATGTTGAAATCATTTCCACTTTAGATGTTTTATCCAACCTTGCTCACATCGCATATCACAATAACTATATCAAATCCCATTTCAATGATGATGGAATAATAGAGATAAAAAATAGCCGTCATCCTGTGATAGAGAAGATTCTCGAGAAAGAAGAATTCATACCAAACAATGTTAATATGGATGAGCAAGACAACCTTATCTCTCTGATAACCGGTCCCAATATGGCTGGTAAATCAACATATCTCAGGCAGGTTGGACTCTTGGCTATAATGGCACAAATGGGTAGTTTTATTCCTGCAGAATCAGCTAATTTACCGATCTTTGATAAGATTTTCACCCGCGTCGGAGCTTCTGATAACCTGGCTATGGGTCAAAGTACTTTCCTTGTAGAAATGATTGAAACAGCGAATATTCTCAATTCTGCAACACCAAAATCTTTAATTCTCTTGGATGAAATTGGCAGGGGAACCAGTACTTTTGACGGTCTCAGTCTTGCCTGGTCTATTGTTGAACATATACACAATAATCCGAAAATTTCTGCGAAAACTTTATTTGCAACACATTACCACGAGTTGACGGAACTAGAAAATATACTTCCTAAAGTAAAGAATTTCAATATCGTTGTAAAAGAATGGAATGACAAAGTTATTTTCTTGAGGAAAATTGAGCGAGGAGCTGCAGATCAGAGTTATGGAATCCAGGTTGCCCGGTTAGCAGGAATACCAAATAAAGTAATAAATCGTGCTAAACAAATTTTGCAAAATCTGGAAGAACAGGAACTCAGTCCGCAGGGTCTTACAGCACGAGCAAGAAAGCAACTTGCAAAAAGTTCAGCTCAAATGAATATTTTCGATGCTATAATTGAAAAAGCAGACCAGAAAAATGAAATCCTTGAAGAAATAAAAAATCTTGATTTAGATAATTTAACTCCTATCGAAGCGATTCAAAAGCTTTTGGAACTGAAAGAGAAGTTGTAATTAATGAAACTTGCGGATAAAACCTTGCGAATTCCGGCAGTTGCAGGATTCGCAATGGTTGGCAGCAACGGTATCCGACCATTACAGTTGGCAGCAGCAATATCCGACCATTACGGAGGTTTCGCAGGCTCAACCATCCGTCAAAAGCCGGACAGGTCCGTAAGGTCTAAGAAAAAATTATGATTATTGTCAGTGCTTGTTTAGCAGGAATCAAATGTACTTACGATAGTGGTGATAATGCCAACCAGAAAGTTATCAAAATGTTAAAAAAAGGATTTGCCATTCCTGTTTGTCCTGAACAACTGGGAGGATTACCTACTCCAAGGATACCTGCTGAAATTTCAGAAAATAAAGTTATCAATAAAAATGGTGAGGATGTCACAAATTACTTTAAAAAAGGTGCAAAAGAAACACTAAGAATAGCAAAATTAGCAGATTGTAAAAAAGCAATTCTTAAGCAAGGTTCCCCTTCCTGCGGTTATGGTAAAATATATGATGGAACTCATACAGGTAGAATTATCAATGGCATTGGAATAACAGCAAAATTATTGGAAGAGAACGGAATAATAATTATTACAGAAGAAGATTTATAAAAAAAATGCTGAAGCTAATAAACTAAATAAATAGCCTCAGCAAGTATTTTTCCAAACAGAATCCTTAAAAAATTAATAGGTTATTTGCCCTTCTTTTTATGTCTATTTTTACGAAGTCTTTTTTTCCTTTTATGATTACTGATCTTATATCGTTTCCTTTTTTTTCCGCAGGGCATTAAACCTCCAAGGTGTCATTTAAGTTTGTCTTTGTTTGCTTCATTAACTTCCTCTTTGAAAGCTCGGGAGAATTTAAAAGTAGGTACAATTCTGGCAGGAACCTTAACTTTTTCTTCAGTCTTGGGATTACGCCCGATACGCTCTTTACGAAGTTTAAGTTTGAAAGTACCAAATCCTCTGATCTCGATATGCTTCCCATCTTTCATTGAATCTTTAACTGCTTCCAAAAAAGCATCTACTGCAAGAGCTACATCTTTACGAATAATACCAGTCTCAGCTGAAACTATTCTTACTAAATTTGCTTTAGTCATAATTTATCTCTCCTTCTTTAAATTCTAAATGCAACTCCTTCTTTAAAAATCCAAATATTCTGTCAAGCACTTTTTATGTAACTTAATAAAAACTAATACCTTACAGGAAATTGATTATGTTTTGAAATTAAGTTCACCATATTCATTCGAATAATACAAAAAAACCAATTAATTTCAACTTGAAAAGTGTTACCCTAATTTAGACAGACTATCTTACCAGTTTTACTCATTATACCCATTTACAAAGCCAATTATTGATTGACAGTAATAATAACAATAATTATTTGGATGAGATTTAAAAGTTAATAAGAATTGGAAAAAATAAATGAAAAAGATAAAATTTGCATTAGTTGGTTGCGGAAGAATTTCATCAAAACACTTTCAGGCTATAGAACAAATTGAAGATGCAGAAATTATAACCTGTGCTGACATTATCGAAAAAAGAGCGAAAGAAGCATCAGATAAATATCATATCAAATCCTATTACAAGGATTACAAAAAAATGCTTGATAATGAAGACTTTAATGCCGTTTTGATCTGCACTCCAAGTGGTATGCATCCTAATATGGGTATCGAATCTGCATCTCGCAAGATCCATATAATTACAGAAAAACCAATGGCAATAGATTTAAAATCTGCAGATAAACTTGTAAACGCTTGTGATGAAAATGAAGTTGAACTTTTTGTGGTTAAGCAAAATCGTCTTAATCCATCAGTACAATTATTAAAGAAAGCAATTGATAAAGGCAGGTTTGGTCGACTTTTTAGTGCAAATGCAACAGTACGATGGACTCGTCCTCAGAGTTATTATGATATGGCAAAATGGCGGGGAACATGGGAATTTGACGGTGGTGCATTTATGAATCAGGCTTCCCACTACTTTGATCTGATTCAGTGGTTAATGGGACCTGTTGAATCAGTAATGGCATTCACAACAACATTAAATCACAAAATTGAAACTGAGGATGAAGGTGCAGGAATAATTCATTTCAGAAATGGTGCTATTGGAGTAGTCGAAGTTACAATGAATACCTACCCTAAGAATTATGAGGGGTCCATAACAATAATGGGTGAATACGGTACTGTAAAAATTGGTGGAGTTGCTGTGAATAAAATCGAACACTGGGAATTCAAAGACTATGATGATGATGATAAATTGGTCGGTTCTGTTACTACTAATCCCCCATCTATTTATGGCTTTGGTCATCTGGATTATCTTAGAAATGTAGTTGATGTTCTTCAGAATAAAGCAAAACCAAGTATTGATGGAAGAAGCGGTAGAAAATCATTGGAATTAGTTTTAGCGATGTATAAATCTGCAAGAACAGGTAAGAAAATAGCTCTCCCCCTTCATGAGTAGAGAGGTACATATTGTTAATACAGGAATATTTCAAAACCAGACAAGAAATTTTAGAAAAAGCTTTAGATAAATACTTAGCTCCATCTGAAGAATATCCCGAGCAGTTACACGAAGCCATGCGATACAGTGTTTTTAGCGGGGGAAAAAGACTGCGACCAATCTTATTCTTTGCCACCTATGAAATGCTTATTGGCAGGAAGAACATAAACCGTCTTGAGAGATTACTTTCACCAGCCTGTGCGCTAGAGTTAGTTCACACAGCATCGCTAATCCACGACGACCTGCCCAGTGTAGATAATTCCAAGGAACGTAGAGGACAACCAAGCTGCCATATTAAATTCGGGGAGGCAACCGCAATTCTTGCCGGAGATGCACTTATAACAAAAGCAATAGAGATTTTAACTGAAATCAAAAATAAAAATATCTCTTTAAAATGTATCCAGATATTTACTAGAGCCATGTCAACCCGCGGTATGATCGGTGGGCAAGCAGTTGATATATTATCTGCAAAGAAGAAAATCAATATAAATACCCTAAGATATATCCATCTTAAAAAAACAGGTGCTTTACTTCAAACAGCTATGGAACTGGCTTGTGTTATTTATGGAGCTGAAGATAATACAGCGATAACTCTTGGAAATTTTGCTCTTAACCTTGGGCTGGCATACCAAATAGTGGACGATATTCTCGATGAAGTCGGAAGTTTCGATGTTTTAGGAAAAGAACCTGGTGGAGATTCCAGAACTAATAAGGCAACTTATCCATCCTTAATCGGTCTTGAAAAATCCAAAAAGATGGCTGAGAAACTTCTTAGAGACTCTTATAATTCAATAAAAAATATGAAGAACAACGATGTTCTAATTGAATTCGTTAACATGATAAAAGACCGGTTACCATAATTTTTTATGCTTTTTTTAAAAATAATAAGACCCTTTAATTGCTTGTTTGTTGCACTTACAATTCTTTTTGGAGCATATTATAATTCAATTAATAACAATTTTTGGATTATAATCTTTGCTATGGTCTCTGCCACCTTAATTGCTGGAGCTGGTTATGTTATTAACGATTTTTTCGATCTTCCTATTGATATAATTAATAAACCTCATCGTGTTTTACCCTCCGGAAAAATTAGTCCCAAAACTGCATATATTTACGCAGTTCTTCTTTTTATATCAGGTATTACACTGAGCTTTTTTACGCAAAATATCTATTGTGTTCTGATCGCAATCTTGAATAGCTTAATCCTGTTTTTTTACGCCAAATCTTTCAAGATGAGCTTCCTAATTGGTAATATTTTAATAGCTTATACTGCAGCCAGCACATTTATCTATGGGGGATTAAGTAACAATAATTTTAAGAATGGACTCATAGTCGCTATTTATGCTTTCCTTTATACGCTTATCAGAGAATTTATTAAGGACAGTGAAGATATCGAAGGTGATGTAAAATTTGGAGCAAGAACTCTGGCAATAAAAGTCGGAAGAAAAAATATCACTCTGATCTCTATTTTACCAATTCTTTGCATATTAATCTTTAATTATTTTTTATTATACTTGGAATTAATTACATTAACTACCTTCTTAATTTTGAATCTGTTAGTTTCAGTTCCTTTAATTTTATTTACAGTCTATTTATTAAGAAAATTAAATAAATATAGATTCTCACGAATATCGTTATTAATGAAAATTAATATGTTGGTTTTACTAATAATTTTATGGGTAGGATAATTATGAAAATTTATAATATGCTTTTAGAGTTAGCGAAAAAAAGAGCAAGTTATTTTTGTTTGATAGATCCTGACAACTTGAATACAAAGCAAGCTGTAAATACCGCTAAAATCTGCGAAGAAAATGGTGTTGATATTCTTCTTGTTGGTGGAAGTTTCATGATCAATAATAACTTCGAAACCAACCTGAAACAAATCAAAGAAAACGTAAACATCCCTGTTCTAATCTTTCCTGGAATTTTCAATTTTGTATCACCTTATGCAGATGCACTTTTACTTCTAAGTGTCATTACAAGCCGAAATCCACAAATGCTCATTGGAGAGCAGGTTCGTGCTGCTCCTCTGATAAAACACTATAACCTTGAAGCAATAGGCACTGCATATATGCTGATAGAATCAGGTAATAATACTTCAGTTCACTATATGAGTGGCAGTCTGCCTTTACCTCGCTCCAAAAACGATATTGCCATTGCACATGCTCTCGCAGGTCAATATCTGGGAATGAAATTGATTTATCTCGATGCTGGAAGTGGTGCAAAATATCCTGTAAGTAATGAAATGATATCAGCTATCAGAAAGAATGTTGATTTACCAATTATTTTGGGAGGTGGAATAAAGACCCCTGAAGTTGCTGCTCAGAAAGCCAGATCAGGTGCAGATTTCATTGTGACCGGTAATATCCTTGAGAATAATATAGACCCCAAACTAATAAAGGAATTCGCAGACGCAGTTCACAGCGTTAAACGATAATGATAGATATTCATACCCATCTACTACATGGTTGTGATGATGGTTCACCAGATATTGAAACATCAATTAATCAGATAAAGAAAATGGTTGCTGCTGGCGTCTCAAAAATTGTTGTTTCTCCCCATTTTATAAGAAATACTTATCACAACACCTCCGAAGTTATCGAAAAGAAATATAAAGAATTAAAAAGTGCTATAAAGAAAGAAAAAATTCCTGTTACCCTCTTTAAAGCTGCAGAAGTTTATCTTGATATGAATTCAAAGGATGTTATCAAATCAGAAGATTTTACAGTAAATGGGACAGATTATGTAATAGTCGAAACAAATCTAACCGGCTTTCCTGTGAATCTGTATGAAATACTATATGAACTTGTTACAAATGGATATAAGCCCATTTTAGCTCATCCGGAGCGTTACGCAAATATTATAAGAAATCCAGAATTATCCGAGGATATAATACATAGAAATGTTTATTTTCAACTGAATGCTGGAAGTCTTTTAGGACAATATGGAAAATCTATACAGAAAACTGCCTGGTATCTTCTGGAAAAAGGGTTTGTGCATTTCCTTGCTTCCGATACGCATTGTAAAAACAATGATTTCACACTACCAATAGCAGTTGAAGAAATAAAAAAAAATATAGATGAATATACTGCAGAACTTCTAACTGAAATCAATCCTACCAAAATGCTGAATAATGAAAAAATAGAATTTTTCTATCTCGATTCAGAAAAAATTGAGAAGAAAAGTTTCTTTAGCAAGATATTTAAATAGAAAAAAAGATGAGTAAAAAAATATTAATAACAGGAATCAGTGGTTTTATTGGAAGAAATGTTCTCAGGCAGCTTCTTCAAAAAAAATATGAAATCACAGCAATAGTTCGTCCCAATACAAATCCTGTCAGGATCGAAGAATTTGAGAACCAAATCGAGCTGGTTGAAATCGATCTTGCTGATATACAAAAACTCAGAGATTACCTGGGGAAAAATTCCTTTGAAACTATAATACATATAGGTGCTATTCGTGGAGGAAGGAGGTTTTTAAAATCTGATTATTTCGATGCAAATGTTAATGCTACCGAACAACTTGCTATAAATGCAAAATCAAATAATTCCAGACTCATTTTCTGTTCCTCTGTTGGAGTATTCGGTGTTATCCCTCTTGAACTTCCGGCTAATAATTTCACCAAAAGACAACCCGACAACTATTATCATTTAACAAAAATCCGTGCTGAATCAATTATCCAGAAATATATTTTATACGGTTTGAAAGCTGCAATAATTCGCCCTTCAATAACTTATGGAACAGGTGATTATGGTTTCCCCTACACTTTAATAAAACTTGTTGATAAGAGACTAATGTTTCTTCCAGATAGAGATGTTATAATTCATTTAGCAAGTGTAGATCTGGTTTCTCAAGCTTTTGTAAAATTAATAGAAACAGAATTTAAACCTGGTGTAGCTTACAATGTTGCAGATAAAGAACCAGTGGAATTACATAAACTGGTTAACTTTATTAACACCGAACTTAAAGGAAAATCATACTCGAACAAGCGAAGTATCGATTTAAAATATTTTCAGTATGGTGAGAAGATTGCTCGATTCTTTAAAAATGAAACCTGGATTGCACGTTTTGAACTCATTTCAAAAAGCTGGTACTATAATACTATAAATACTTACGACGATCTATCCTTGAAACCAACCGAGACCATCCCGAATTTTAAAGCTGTAATAGACTGGTATAAACGACACCATTCAAAAAGATAATAACTAGATACTTAAATGGCAATACCAATACTAAAAAGCTGGAAGAATTATTTTACAAATCGAGATGAAGGTCTCGGTTCTTCTTATGAGCGAATAGTGTTGAATCAAAAATTGGAGTCTATATGTCATCATTTTAAAGTAGAAACTGTATTGGAAGCTCCCTGCTTCGGATTCACAGGTTTATCAGGAATTAACAGCGCTCACTTAGCCAGAAAAGGCTGCAAGGTTTCCCTCCTGGACGACAATGAAGAAAGAATTTCTATGATTATAAAACTCTGGGAAGAATTGAAAATCCCTCTTGAAATTACATTTTCTCCGAAATTCAACAAAATCCCATTTGAAGATAAAAGTTTCGATTTCAGCTGGAATTTCTCTGCTCTCTGGTTTGTGGAAAATTTAGAGAAATTTTTAAGAGAACTAACTAGAGTTACATCAAAGGTAATCCTACTTTGTGTCCCCAATAGAACCGGATTAGGTTATATAATTCAAAAAAAGATTGGAAAAGAAAACTTAAAAACCTATCTTAGAGAAGAAAATATTTTCCCAAAAAATATAAAAAGAATTATGATGAATTTGGATTGGTTATTGATTGATAATAAATACATCGATTGCCCGCCCTGGCCGGATA
>DAOVQH010000176.1 GCA_030628755.1 Candidatus Cloacimonadota bacterium
AAAATCTGCTTTTGGTTGGATTTACATTAATTTTTTAGGATTATGTTACAGACTTTAATAGAAGGCACGATTTTAGGGTTATCTACCGGGACGATCTGCCTGGTTACATGCGCTCCGATTTATCTGCCATATCTTTTGACGGAAGATAGAAAGCTTTCAAAAAGCATTTTTACAGTATTGGAAATCTCAGTTGGAAGATTTTTTTCATACCTGGCTTTCGGAGCTGTTGCTGGCTATACAGGTGCTCAGATCAGTTCGATCGATCGTGAATTATTTACTTCTATAGCTTATATCTTATTGTCTGCTTATCTGGTTCTTTCAGCAGTGCGAACCAGGAAAAAAGAAAAAAAATGTCATATTCCCAGGGTGACCCGTTTTACAAAAAGTGCATTTATTTTAGGAATTCTTACTGGTATAAGCTTTTGTCCGCCTTTTCTTATTGCTCTTTCTAAAGCTGTTGATCTGGGTGGTGTGTTCAGCGGGATGTTTCTGTTCCTAGGATTTTTTGTTGGAACTTCTGTTTTCCTGCTGCCACTTGCCTTTGTAGGACAACTTTCTAAAATCACAAAAATGAAACTGATCGCTCAGTTCGCTTCTATTTTTATTGCTGTGTGGTTCACGTTCAGTGGAGTGAAAGGATTGGTTCATACTTATGAACACAAAAAGCTGGAAAAGTTACCATCCCGCATTGTGGAAGCATTTCATCCGGATATTCCCATCCTGATACTTGCATCGGAAAAGAACGACGATTACTTTTCCGAACTGCAGGATTCATTAATAGTAACCCATCGTAACCGGGTTTATTATAAAATCTTTGAAGAAAATTTCCTGGATTCCCTGGATTCTTACAAACCTTCGATTCTATTCATAGATTCAGAATTATTGGAAAATAATATAATTGAAAAGAACTTTGAACATCTTGATTACTTTTCGGTGGAATCGGAATATCCCATTTCGCAAATGCTGAATTTCTTACGAATGTTCACTTTTAAAATTCATGATAATCTTCACTGGGAATTTATGGAAGAAAAGTTAAATAAATAATAAAAAAGTCTTTTTGTATTTTCAACAATTTTATAATTGACATAGTTTACTGAAAAAAATTAATAAGATATGCAAAATGTAAAATCAAAAGAAAAGTTAGAAATATTAAGAGAGATAAAAAAATCTATCCTTCAGGATTATTCTGTAAAACATATCGGGATTTTTGGATCATATATCAGAGGTGAAGAGAGTATAGAAAGCGATTTAGATATTTTGGTAGAATTCGAAAAACCGATAGACATTATTAAATTCATGGAGTTAGAAAGGACTCTTTCTAAATATTTAAATGCTAAAGTGGACCTTGTTAGCAAAAATGCTTTAAAAACCTTCATCGGAAGAAGGATATTACAGGAAGTGATTTATGTATAGAAGGGATTTTCGAGATTCGTTACTGGATATCTGGAAAGAATTAGAACACATAGAAGAATTTTCGACAAATCTTAATCGCAAAGAGTTAATTAAAGATGAAAAAACATTTTATGCAATTGTAAGATGTTTAGAAATTATGGAGAAGCAGTAAAGAATATTCCCCAAGAAGTTAGAGAGAAATATAACAAAATTCCTTGGATAGATATAGCAGGAATGAGAAATAAATTAATCCACAAATACTTTGGAATAGATCATGAAATATTATGGGAAACAATAAAACATAGAATTCCGGAACTGAAGGTTGAACTGAACAAAGTATTAGAGGATTATAAACTCAAATAAATATCGAACTGATAACCTGTTCCATTTGAACTCAGACTTAATTCATGGTTTATGATGAATCTGTGATAGACACGATGAATGCTGCAGATTATGTTCTTTTCGTGGATTCCAGCTTACTGAAAGACAAGACAATTGAGAAGCAGTTGGAAAAATTCGATTATTTTTTTATCGAGAATGGATATCCCATTTCTCGGATGTTGAACTTCCTGCGTGTGTATACATTTAAAACGCATAAACAGGTTCACCGGGAATTTATTGAAAAAGAAAAATAATTTTGGATTCGATTAAGAGAAAAATCAGCAACGAAAATTACAAACAATACTAACAAAAATTAATGTAATTGTAAATCGCATATCTTAAATCATAAATTGTAAATTATTCTCAACTTGATGCTGTCGCTGTTAAGTTGACTCCAACATATTCGTCTCTCTGCTTGCCAGACCGAAGTCTAGAGAAGGTTGGACGAGTCTTTCACCCCAGCTATACAGCGGGGCAGGCATTGTTCTTTCGGAAGAGTCTTGGTCAAACATATAAAAACTCCAGATTCTTCATGAAAGAAGCAGGAAGTTTTCTTCAGAAAGACGGAGTTTTTTTTGTTGAGTAATCAACATTCATTTGAACTTTCAGGAAAAAATAAAAAAATAATTTGACAAAAATCACCCATAATTATTTTTGCATACCGAACGGTCGGTTTTTATTTCTGAATCCTTTTGTAAAGGGGTTTTTATGGATTCTAAAGAAAAGATTTTAAAAGCAGCATTACGGGTTTTCCTGGAAAAAGGTTATGACGCAGCCAGCATTAATGATGTAGTTCGGGAATCAAAATTCACTAAAGGTGGAATTTATTATCATTTCCAGAATAAAGAACAACTGTTTATTGAAACCATAAGTTTTTTATTCGATGAATTTGAAAAATGGGAAAGTGAAATTTACTCAAAATCTTTGAGTTTGAAAGAAATTCTAAAGATTTATTTTACATCAATGAGCGAAGTTATAAATTTCATAAAGAAAGTTGCGGAGACCGATAGGTTGAAGGAATATAATTTTTATATACTAATGTTTGAAGCGTTTTATAAATTCCCGGAAATCAAACAGAAACATCTTGAAACCCATAAAAAAAATGAAGATGCGCTCATCAAAATCGTGGTTGATGCCCAGGAAAAGAAAATCATCCAGGATGACATCGATCCTCAAACATTTGCTTTTATGGTAAATGCAATGGTTGAAGGTACAATGATCTGTAATTTGATAAATGAAAAGATAGATTTAAAGGAAGTGGGAGAAAAACTCTTCCAGAATGTATGGAACAGTATTAAAAAATGAGCCACTAAGAGCACAAAGGAGCACGAAGAAAATGTCTAATAACAAATTTCTAATTACAAAACCTTGCAAACCGTGTCAGGCTTCCGTCAGATGCCGGATTAAAATTTGACTGATGGTTTCTTTCAGAAAGATTCTGACTTCGCAATGGTTGAATTGGTTGAATGGGTTGAATCGGTTGAACTGGTTGTTCTTCAAAGTAAATCGAAAACAAACACAACCGTTCGGAAGATAAAAACTTCGTGATTCTTAGTGCCCTTCGCCTGCCATGTCATAGTTTTAACGCCCGTTCTCCGTAGTCCCGAAAGCATTCGGGACGAAGTATGAAAAGGCAGGCGGCTAAAAAAGATGAGGTAAAGAAATGAAAAAAGTAATATTAACATTTATGATGCTGTTGTTGATGTTAACACTTTCTGCGATCACGCTGGAAGAAAGTATCCAGATAGCCAGAGAGAATAACAAGGAAATTTTGGCAGAAGAAAGTGGAATGAAATCTGCAGATTGGAGCGCAAAAAATGCTCTCACAAATTTTTTCCCCAAAGCTTATTTCAGTTCAACGATTGTACGCATAGATGATGATACATATGATATGGCAAATGCTCCTATTCAGATTCCTGAGTTTGGTATGGAATTTCCCGTGATGTTTCCCGTATATAAAACTTCCTATACAAATAGTATTATGATCCAGCAGCCCATCTTTAATGGTGGGAAAATGATACTGGGATATCAATTAGCAAAACTCGCAAAAAAACAATCTTTCCTTACCTTACAGGATAAAAGGAATGACATTTCCTATATGGTTGCATCAACTTATTTTGGCATTTTAAAACTCCAGGATTTAAGAATTCTTTCCGAAAAAAGCTTGAATTCTACAGGGGCTAACCTTGAAAAAGTTCAAAAAAATTATGAGGTGGGAACAGCCAAAAAATCTGATGTGCTTCAATGGCAGGTTAAAAAGAAGAATGACGAAACTGCAATAAATGAGATTGATGGTAATATTGATGAGCTTTTTGGAATGTGGACAAACCTTCTGGGAGTTGAAGGTGAAACACCTTCCAAAATAGAAGTGAAGGAATTAGACACAGAGATCAGTAAATATGCATCTCTGGATGCTGTGGAAACCGAGAAATCAATGAATGAATATCTTTCGGAAGTTTCCAGAACCAGCCCAACTATTATGTCTCTTGGGCTTGCTCGGAAAATGGCAAAGAAAAACTACCTGATGGCAAAAGGAGAATTCCTCCCTTCAATAAATCTTCAGTTTAATTATGAATTTGAAAGCGATGATGAATTTGATTTTTCAGGAGAAGAAAATTGGAATTTTGCTGCTGCTGTTTCTGTGCCGATCTTCACAAGTGGTGCAAATTTTTCCAATATGAAAGCAGCTAAATATGAAATGAAGAAAACAAATTACGAAACCGAATCTGCAAAAGAGAATTACCTGGTTGCTGCTAAGAATGCATTCTATAGTCTAATTACTAAAGCAAAAACTATTGAGGATAACAAAACAGCGTTGGAACTTGTACAGGAAAATCATAAAATAATCAATGAACTTTACGAGCAGGGAATGGTAACCAACAGTGAACTTCTGGATGCAGAAACCATGCTCTTCGGAAGCGAAATGAACCTGGTTTCTTCATATTACGATTATATTCTGATTAAATATGAATTAAAAAAATATAAGGATTAACAGGAGGAAATGATGCTTAAGAAATCGACTTTAATGATGATGGTGATTCTGCTTTCCATCTGCGGATGCGGAAAAAAATCTGAAGTAGATGAAAAAAAAGAAGAATTAACAGGTGTCAGAAACGTAAAGGTTGCAACTGCAAAAAGAGGAGATATTTCCACTTATATCGATTTTTCCGGGAAGCTGGAAACCGAGCAGATTGTAAACATCTCTCCTGCAATGTCTTCAAAGATCGAAAAACTTTATGTGGATGAAGGTGATGCAGTAAAAAAAGGTGATCTGCTGGTAAAGATGGAAGATTCAAAGTTAGTTCAAGCAGAAATGCAGTATGTGAATATGAAGAAAAACTACGAGCGTATGAAAGAACTTAAAAAAACCGGTTCTATTGACGAACAGTCCTTCGATGAAGTGGAAACAGGCTATGAAGTTGCAAAATCTTCCTATGAATTTATGCTGGAGAATATAGAAATCAGGGCACCTTTTAATGGAACTATAACCTTGATCTACAAGAAAGAAGGCGAGAATTTTGATGCAATGATGGACCCTATGCTCATCAGGATGATGAACCTGGATGTTATGAAGGTGAAAATACAGGTTTCCGATGCTGATATTGCGAAAATTCATACGAATCAAAATGTTCTAATCCGGGTTGATAGCTCTCCCGAAAAATTTAATGGAAAAGTTACATTTGTTTCACCTGAAGCTGATATGATGTCCGGAACTTACACAGTAGAAATTAGAGTAAAAAATAGAAATAATATTTTGAAGCATAACCAGTTTACTCGCATAAGATTGCTTACACGAACCTCAAAGAATACGATAATAATTCCTCAAGAAGCTGTTCTTGAAGCTGAATTAGTGTTTATAGTTCAGTATGGAAAAGCAGTGAAAAAATACGTTACTCTTGGTCTTGAAAGTGAATACGAGATTGAAATTAAAGAGGGAATCGGTGAAGGTGAAAAAATTATTATAAGCGGTAATATCGGGCTGACGGAA
>DAOVQH010000071.1 GCA_030628755.1 Candidatus Cloacimonadota bacterium
ATCCCAATATTTACCTGTGAATCCAATTCTTAGTTTTCCATTTAATGGAAGGTCGGGAAGAGTATATCCTATAGAAAAGTTCGCCATTTTTTCCGGAGAGAAAGGAACAACCTTATCAACCATAGCATCAGCAGAATCACCGAATATTTGTTCCACATTCATTTCTGTCCACCTGTTCTTTGAAAGAGTTAGTGAAAAAGAAGCATCAAGGTTCTCTATCTTGCCAGAAGTGCTCAATTCCAATCCCTGATGACGAGCTTGACCTGCATTTATTGTAAGATCCTCATCTCGCTGAAAAATAGAAATCGAATCTTGACCATTCACGTCGTCAACTAATTTCTGATGTGTTACTGGAACATCAACTCTTTCAATTTTATCCACATAGTCACTGATATAATAATTGGCGTTGATATCCCAATATGCTCCATCATATCCAATGCCGAATTCTATTGTATTGATCTTTTCCGGCTTCAATTCACCATAAAACGTTTCTTCTGAATATTCATAATAACCAGAAGCATCTTCACCTACGAGATCCTGTGTATACCTCTGATTTCCATCCGGACCGTCATAACCGCTGTACCATTCCATTGTTTTGGGTTCTTTATATGAGATTGAATAATTCGCCATAATGTTAAAGTATTCCGAAAGATTATAATTTATACCGAATTTAGGTGAAAAGAAATTATAGGTTTTTTTGTAATCATCTTTATCGAACTTTTTAAAGGGTTCACCGGTTAAGGAATCTATAATGGTTGCACCTGTGTTTGGATCTGTTAAATGTATATCTTTGGTTGAATAGAAATAATATCCAGTTGGTAGTCCGGTTCCCAGGTCATAAATTTCAATTGGGTTTTCCTCCACTTTAGAATTATAACTTGCTAATTGACCGTCTATCATAATATTCATCTTTTCAATAGGCTTTATACTGAATCTGGCAAAACCTGATAGATTTGTAACGGTAGAAGTCTCATCGTATTGTCTTTGAATTTCATCATAAGTCTCTACACTATCTGGAAAATCAGGATTAAAATGTCTGAGGTCTTCTGTTCTCCTGTAATGATCCGCAACCCATCTTCGCAGTTCACCACCTACAACCAATTTCAGTGTAGGGGTAATATCGTGTTGATAATATGTATTCATTCCAAATTGGGAATGATCGCTTATGCTGTTGTTTCTCCAACTATATTTGAATCTTTCTATACTTGAGAAAAAGTTCTGAGCAACACCGGTAAGAAGAGTTCCATTATAAGAAGGATATCCAAACCAGGCAGAATCGGAAGGATTAAAACCTTCAACTTCCAATCCATACTCTTCATATAAATATAACGCATGAAGACCAAATTGTTTATTTTCCCATACATCAGGATCTGAATCTTCATCAAAAAAACCATCCCGGAAATAAATCGCACCTGTGTTTATATCGAACTTATCCTGAGATAAGTATTTTCCACCACCATCTCCTTTTGTTATAAAAACATTTGTCATCAGAAGTTGTTTATCGGAAATTTTCCATTCATCCCGAATTGAAAATTGGGGTTTGAAATAGTAATTTTCCTGGTATTCGTGATTATTACGGTTATATTCGCGACCCAGAGTTTCCATCAGGTTTCTATCGGATTTAAAATAAACCTGGTTATGATTTTGGGGAGCTCCAATAAAGCTACAATTAATCTTATGTGGACCAATAATATTTTGAGTTTCTAATCCAAATGAATAACCATCATATTCAGTTCCGTTTAGGTAGTAGTCACCTGCTTTTCTTTCTACCATAATATTGTAATTAAATTTCCCTCGGTAAAGATTTCCGGAATTATATCGAAAAATAACGTTATAATTTATGGGATTATAATCTGTAATATCTCCTTTACCATCAGCAACATCACCTTCTGTGGAATAACCTCCGAAAGAAGAACGAATAGTGATCTCACGACCTGGTGTAGATCCCATTGTTTCGATATTTAAAGAACCACCAAAAGCACCGGAACCATAAAGAGAAGATCCTGATCCTTTTTGCACTTGAACAGATTTCACGTTGGAGGCAAGCCCCGTCCAATTTGACCAGTATACTTTCTGGCTTTCCGGATCATTTACCGGGATACCATTTATAAGAACTTGGATTTTATCTGCTTCAAAACCGCGCATTGTTATTTGTGCATCTCCGATACCGGTTGTACTTGCAAATAATCCAGGAACATCTTCTAATAATTGCGGCATATCCTGTGTTGTATATTTATCGCTTATAATATCCTCGTTGATATCCGTAAAAGCTATTGGTGTTTCTCTTTTCACTGCCCGGTTAGCAGAGATAGTAATTCCTTCGACTCTAACAGCTTCTATAACCATTTCAAAATTAACTTGTGTAGTTATATCTTTTTCCACAGTAATTTCTTTAGATTGAGAAGCATAACCCATATATCTTGCATATATGGTTTGGGCTCCAACAGGTACATTTCTTAAAATGTAAGTTCCATTTTTTTGTGAATAAGTTCCTATTTTTGAGTCTTCTAAAAATACAGCAACCCCTTCCAGAGGTTTATCTGTTGCTTTGGATGTAATTCTTCCAGCAATTTTACCAGTTTGGCTTAATAACAAGCATGGAATAAAAATAAGAAATACTATAAAAACTCTTTTCATCTAATTCCTCCATAAATTGTTTCTATGTAATTGAAAAATCATAATGTTGTTTTTCATGTCAAGATTAAAACTTATTTTGGAATTTACATAAAATTATTATTTTATAAGTATAAAGATTAATTTTATGACTTGACTTCTGAACTCGTTATTTTATCGTTTGATATTGATTTGGAACAAATTATACAGGAGTAAAAATGGCAAGGCTTTTTGGTACTGAATATCACGAACATTCTAATTCATGGTTTTTTAAAAGTTCGGTAATTAAATTTGTGAAGAATGATCTTCTTTATAGAAAGTACCTGGATGAGAATAAGAATATGATATTCAAATTTGAAGCTGTCCAGGAAAAGCTTCATGTCTTTACTCCAAAAGTGGAAATAACATATAACAGAAAAAAAGAAATAGTTATCAAACATGTCTGTTCTGAATGCGGGGAAGATGATTGCAAACATTATCTTTCTATATTAAATTATGCATATAATTATCTTTCAACAGATATGTTGGAAAAAAAGGCAGTTCAAACTTATCATGCACGTCTTCTTAATTATAATGAATACTGGCAGAGAGTGGTTCTGAATGCGAAAATAGAGATCGGAGATATCTATAACGATAATACAGATAAAATTCGATTTTATT
Source organism: Candidatus Cloacimonadota bacterium (assembly GCA_030628755.1). Classification (GTDB taxonomy): domain Bacteria; phylum Cloacimonadota; class Cloacimonadia; order Cloacimonadales; family TCS61; genus JACNIV01. The sequence goes on from DAOVQH010000071.1 coordinate 3,274, forward strand.
TAAAAAACTACAAACCTATGCTGGTTCGATTGATTTCGATTCTTTCGAATAATGGAGAGTTCAAAGAGGATGATATTCAGTTTATTTCACAAGCAGAAAAACAGATGCAAGCTCTTTCAAGTGCAGAAATTGATTTTTTCCAATTACTGCATAAATATAAATGTTCTTTTAGTAGAAAAGGAGTATTCTTTACGATCTATAAGAACAAGTTCATAAATTTTTTCAATGTCTTGAAAAGTTTACAGAATAAAATTTATATTAAAGAAACCGGTGATAAAATAACTTTTTCTGATGAAGAATTTCATATTAGTTTCCAAGTTAATAAAATTGAGGATGATAAATATATTCTCAAGGTTTCATATGCAGAACAGATTTCAGCTGTGTTTGTAGGAAGAACCACCTATATTTTTAAAAAGGATGTAGTTTATCCGGTAAATCTACCATTTTCGAAAAATATTGCTAACCAGATTTTTTCTGAAGGCTACTTTTTAAATAAGTCAGATCTGGTTTACTTGTCTTCTATTGTTGCACGACAACTGAGTTTAATAAAATGCTATCTTGATTTTGGAGAAGATATTGAAATACCTGAAGTTTATAATAACACACCCATAATTACTTTTAAATTGTTCAAGGAAGATAACAAAATAGTGATGGATGGATTGCTGGATTATTCTGATGATGTTGTTATTCCCATGTCTGCAATACGCTATCCTGTGGAACTGGTACGCTTCGATCAGGATAGAAAAATTACCTGGTTTTATATTCCACCACAGATTAAATATCAGGTTTTAAATTTTGTAGATAAGCTTCCTGAATCACAAACAAACAGACTGGAAGAAAGTTCGCAGCTTGTATTCCAAGGTGAGGAAAACATTGAAACCCTCAAAAAAGTAATATTTGAACATGCGGACCCTTCATGGGATATCCAGCTTTCAGATGAATTAAAAAAAGAGTTTATTTATAAAGTTGATTTGCATCCTGTAATTAAAACTAAAAGTTCAGGTAGAATCGATTGGTTTGAATATGAAGTGGAGTATAAATATAAAGATATCAGATTTTCCCATGATGAGTTGCGTAAATTCTTTAAGACAAAAGAAAAATTTCTCAAGTTAGATGATGGACGACTTCTTTTCTTTGAAAATAAAAGTGCTTTTTTTGAAGTAGAGAAATTGCTGAAAAAGAGCAACAAATTACCCGATGAAGGATATAAGCTGTCAATCTATAATTTACCTTATGTTTACCAACTGAGTAGTATAGACAAAGGAATAAAAATTTATGGGGATAATTATCTGGAGGAAATGTTTACATCGATTTTAAAGAGAAGACTTCTGAGAAAAACACAGCTTCCCGGGTTATTACAGCCTGTGATGAGAAGTTATCAAAAAGCTGGATTTCACTGGCTGAAAATGCTTGAAACTTACGGATTTTCCGGTATTTTAGCGGATGACATGGGCCTGGGTAAAACCATTCAGGCTATATCAATTCTTTCCGGTTTCTCTGCTAATTCACGTTCTATAGTTATATGTCCAAAAACTCTGTTATTTAACTGGGCTGCAGAAATAAATAAATTCAACAAAAGTCTTTCTTACATTATTTATGAAGGCACACAGAAAGAGCGAAAGAAAATTTTAGATAACTTTAATGTAAATATTCTTTTTGCTTCTTATTCCATAATTCAAAATGACATCGAGCAGTTGTCTCAGATTGAATTTGATTATATAATTCTGGATGAAGCTCAGCATATAAAAAATGCAGCAGCTCAGAGAACAAAAGCAATTAAAAAACTAAAAGCTAAACACAGAATGGCTCTTTCCGGAACACCAATAGAAAATAATCCGACTGAACTCTGGTCGATATTTGATTTCCTTATGCAGGGATATTTACCTTCATTACGACATTTTAAAAACGAATATATGGATTCTTCGCATAGTCAGAAGGATACTCACGAGAAATTAAAAATGCTGGTTTCACCTTTTATTCTTAGAAGGAAAAAAAGTGAAGTTTTAATCGAACTTCCTGATAAACAGGAACAAATTGTATATTGTAAATTATCTGAGATTCAGGAAAAAATGTACTTACAGATCCTGGAGAATGTGAGAACCAAGTATTTAAGTATTGGTGAAAATATTGGTTCTAACTATCTTCATATACTTGCTGCTTTAACCAGATTACGCCAGATTTGTAACCACCCTGCTCTCCTGGATAATGATATTAAACGTGAAGTTGAATTTTCAGGAAAAATGGAGCTTTTAAAAGAAGTTATCGTTAATGCAGTTGAAAGCGGAAATAAACTATTGGTGTTCAGCCAGTTTGTACAAATGCTGAAACTTCTAAAAGAAATGCTGAAAAAAGAAAAGATTACTTTTGAATATATGGATGGCTCAACAAGAAACCGGCAGAAGGTTATTGATAATTTTAATGATAACAATAATATCAAAGCATTCTTAATAAGTCTGAAAACAGGTGGATATGGATTGAACCTCACTTCTGCAGATACTGTAATAATTGTAGATCCATGGTGGAATCCCATGGGTGAAAGTCAGGCTATCGACAGAGCTCACCGCATAGGACAAACTAAAAAAGTGATTGTTTATAAAATTATTACAAAAGGAACTATTGAAGAAAAAATCCTGAACTTGCAGCAAAGTAAAAGAGAGATGTTCGAGTACATTATCGATGACGGACAGAGTGTGATTAATAATATGGATGCAGAACGATTAAGAGAACTTCTGGAATATTGACTTTTTCGACCTCACCCCAGCCCTCTCCTATCCGTCAGAAGCCGGACACAGTCGAGGAGAGGGAGACAAAAAGGAGACTTGACTTAAGACGGAGTCTTGAGTTAAATTGGGATGTTTCAATGGATTAGAAAAGTTAAGTCAAGTCATCCGGCAGCTGCCGGAGAACTTAACTTAATTTTTCATATTTTACGGACAGACATTAAATAGCGAAAGTTAGAGGATTGAGATATTATGAATTATTTCTATTCTATTACAAAAGATAGAAAAATAGAAACAAAAATAAAGCGTTCCATTTTCATTGCTCATCTACATTATGCGCAAACAATGAAGGAAGCCAAAGAGTTTATTTCTCAAGTTTCAGCAGAACATAAAACTGCAACTCACAATTGCTGGGCTTATATTGCAGGTGAGAAAGGTGAGATATTCCACAGCTCTGATGCAGGAGAGCCTTCCGGTACTGCAGGTAAGCCTATCCTGAACACATTAAAGAAGTATAATATGACTAACATTGTCGCTGTCGTTACTCGCTACTTTGGTGGAGTGAAATTGGGAATACGAGGTCTTATAGAAGCATATTCCGATTGTGTTGAAAATGCTGTGAAAAATGCTTATCTTAAAAAAGTGGTTAAACTTTCAATTTTTGAAATTTCTACATCTTATGATTTTATTGAGAAATTGAAGCATATGATTAGAGACTTTGGAGTGGAAATTGGAAAAATTGAATATTCTGAGAAAGTTAAAATTGTTATTTCTGTTGAAAAAAATCAAAGTCAAGAATTAGAAGATTATTTTTATGAATTACAAAAAAGCGGGAAAATAAAAATTCTCTAAACTCTCCTTTGATCAGACTTCCAGATATATTTATGCATTTGTAACTGCATCCGAACTTGCAACTTATCATTAGTAATCCATTTGGCTAATTTTTGGGGTTCAAGCTTTTCCAATATAGGTGAAAAGAGAATTATATATTTTTGCAAATCGTGTTTTTTAATAAAAACCTTTGCCCAATCGTAGTCCTGTCTATCCAAAATAACAAACTTTATTTCATCTTCCTGGAGAGAAATATGTTTGAGATTCTCCATCAGAAAACTATTTTCAAAGCCGCTTCCGGGACATTTTATATCTACGATTTTGGTTACATACTTCGGAACTTTTTTTAGATTTATCGTTCCATTAGTTTCAAGTAAAATTTTATAATTGTTATCGTATAAGATCAGAAACAATTCATATATTTCTGATTGAATCAAAGGTTCACCGCCAGTTATCTCTACAAGTTTTATAAGTTTATATTGTTGGATTTCTTTTAGAATGTCTTTAGAGGATTTTTCAAATTTTGTTTCATAACTATATTTTGTATCGCAGTATTTACAACGTAAATTGCAACCGGATAAACGAATAAAAATACAGGGTAAACCGGTAAAAGTTGATTCACCCTGGATACTTAGATAAATCTCAGAGAGTTTTAACATAAATTTTCCTGCCACAAAGAATACTAAGTCCTCCAAAGTCTGACCTTCCGAACGGTCATCTTCTTTTATCTTCTCCTTCACAACCTTCTGTCTCCGCTAAAGCTACGCCGGACAAGTCGGAACGGTGAAAAGAATAAAACTTCAAAAGAAGCAAAGCAAGTCAACCATCAGTCAAACGCCTGACACGGTTCGCAAGGTTTTCCTACTTCGCTATTGAGAGAAGCAGAAGCTTCTGGAGTTAGCTCTTTCCGATCAGGCAGTTGCCTGATCGGAAGGAGAAAAAAGGATTCTTTTTCTATCTGTGTTAATCCGCAATATCCGTGTTATCCGTGTTCTATTTTTTTATCTCTAAGTTAAAAAGGTAAAAACGGGAAATCCTTATGATAACCAAGAATAGAATCGATTTCTTTAATTATCTTTTCAGGATGACCTTTTACAAATTTTTTAGATCCACTAACACTGAAAAAATAGTAGTCGGTTCTGTCTATCTCGAAATCGCTGAGGAATTTTAATTCTCCATAAACTGGAATACCATTATGTATGAATAATTCAATATCATCCATTAATGTAGCGAGAATATTTTCAAAAGGATTTATATCTCTCATTCTAAGAAGCAGCAGGTTCGATGTTTCTTCTTCTAATTTTCCGTATGTGTCAGGTAAGAATAGAGCTTTTCGTGCATTGGTGGATATCATTCTAAAGATTTCTTTCGTCGGGATTTGTGGAAATTTTTTCTTTGCAAATTTTATTTCATAAAGAAAATTTATGCTGCCGGACATGGTTGAATCTGTTCCCAAAACAACATTAACTCCAAATTCTAAACATGATTCTATATCGATGGTTCTCCCAATTAAAAATAGATTAGATACTGGACACCAGCAGATAGAAGTGTTGTTTTCAGCACACTTTTTAATCTGTTCCCTGTTAAAAGTAATTCCATGTATCAAGAGAGTATTCGGTTTTAGAAGATCGTATTCCTCCAATTTTTTAAAACATTGTTTGGCAACGTCATCAATTCCTTCGCCGATGTGGATAACAAATGGCATTTTCCCTTCTGAATCTTTATATTCTTCAACTGCACTTTTACCACCCCACCAATTTCCCATTGAAAGAGAATGACATTGAGTATATTTCTTTAAAATAAAAATTGGATTATTATCATAATATTCATCTTTTTGTTTTGAAATATGATCCTGAACGACTGCGCATCCGGAGAACAGATTTTTGTAAATTCCCAGGCTAGTAATTAATCTAGCAGTTCCTTGGGTAAGGTCGAATTTACCATCGTTTACCCAGACCTTGCTCCTTTCAAGGAAAGATTCGGAAGTTCTCATCTCTTTCACCCATGTACTTACATTTTTATAAGGATGGTTTTTCCCTGCTTTGGGAAACCAGTTACCTATTAGATGGTCATGAGCATTTATAAAGGGTGGATAGGCAATTGTGTCTGAGCAATCCCAATCCCGTGTTTGCTTCTTTAGAATGTGACTTTTAATTTTTATATTCACATTTTTTGATATATTATCAGCGTCATGTACACAGGAATTAACTTTTATATTCATAATCCTATTTAAGTTTTTTTGTAAGTTGTGGAACAACCTCAAACAAATCACCAACAAGACCGAGATCTGCTACTTTGAAGATTGGCGCATCAGGATCTTTATTGATCGCAATGATATAATCGGAAGATTGCATTCCTGCCAGGTGCTGAATTGCTCCTGATATGCCAACAGCAATGTAAACCGTTGGTTTGATGGTTTTTCCTGTCTGTCCAACCTGATGAGGATATGATATCCATTCAGCATCAACCGCAGCCCGGGAAGCTCCCACAGCTCCATTAAGAGATTTTGCAAGTTCTTCGATTAATACAAAATTATCTTCATTTTTTAAACCTCTTCCACCGGAAATAACAAGATTCGCTTCTATCAGATTTACTGTTTGGGTTTCATCTTTAACAAAGCCAAGGTATTTAGTATCATCTTTTAAAGTTGAGAAATCAATTTCTTCTTTTATTATCTCACCAATTCTTGACTCATCTCTTGTTGCTGGTTCCATAACTTTATGTCGAACTGTAGCCATTTGAGGAAGGTGATTTGGAGTAATAATCGTTGCCATTATATTGCCACCAAAAGCTGGTCGGGTTTGAAGGAGTCCCCCTGTAGTTTTATCTATTTCCAACCCGGTACAGTCTGCGGTAAGACCGGTTTGTAATTCGATAGCCACGCGAGGGATAAAGGAACGCCCTGTTACTGAAGCACCTGA
>DAOVQH010000324.1 GCA_030628755.1 Candidatus Cloacimonadota bacterium
AAGGATTATGAAGAATTTCTCACCAGAGCAAAGGAAGAAGGAAATATTTTGTATATCAGGGGTAAACCTGCCAGAATAATTAAACAGGGAAATGATTTAGTTGTTTGGTGTATTAATACTCTAACAGGGAAACAGCTTCGTGTAAAATGTGATATGGTAGTTCTATCAATGTCTATGGTTCCTTCATCCGGAGCATTGGATCTGGCAAAAGCATTAAGAATACATACAAACGATTTTGGCTTCTTCACCGAAGCTCACCCGAAATTACGTCCTCTAGAATCTCTTGTTCCTGGATTTTATTTAGCAGGCACGGCACAGGGACCCAAAGACATTCCTGATACAGTTTCGCAGGCATCAGGTGCTGCAGCAAAAGTTATGACTCTTTTTTCCAGTGACGAGATTTCTCATTCACCAATCATAGCAAGTGTGAACGAAGATTTATGTTCAGGTTGTGGTATTTGTATAGCAACCTGTCCTTATGATGCCAGGGAAATGGATGAGAGAAAAAAAATAGTTTCTGTGAATGAGATTCTTTGTGAAGGTTGCGGGGCTTGCATCAGCGCCTGTCCTTCAGGAGCTTCACAGCAAAAAAATCTGACTGATAACCAGATCGATAATATGATAAGGGTGATATTAGAATGATTAATGCACAACTCTCGATTCCGATTCTCGTTCCTAAAGCTTTAGGACGTTAAATGCGAAGCATATTTAACTGTTCCCTCTTTGGGAATGCGATAAATAGAGGATAAACTTGAAAGACAAAAAAAACCTTACAACTGAGATTAATCCTGAGATAAGAGATATTCTTATCGAAATGGGAGCTGAAGACATCTATAAATGTTATCAATGTGGAAAGTGTACAAGTGTTTGTCCCTGGTTTCAGGTTGAAATATATGATTATCCTGTTTTCAAGTTCTCTCTTGAAACAGCCTTAGGAGCAGTTGCCAGTAGTGAAGATAAGAAAGAATTAGAAAAAGAAATTGAATTGATTTATCGTTGCGTCGGATGTGAAGCTTGTCTTGAGCAATGTCCGCACGGAATCAGTACTCCAAATATCCTCCGTGCTGCCAGACGACTTCTGGTAAATTTTGATTCTTATCCGGACACTCTAAAATCCATAGTCCAAAAAACACACAATGTAGGAAATCCATTTGGTGAGCATAGAGAGAATAGAGCAGATTGGGCAAAAGAATTAAATGTCCCTGATTTCAAACAAGGAATGGAATATTTATATTTTCCATGCTGCCTGCCGGCATACGAAACTAGAAATCAGAAAGTAGCTCAAGCCACTATTGGAATTTTACAAAAATGCGAAGTGTCATTTGGAATTCTCGGGATCAAGGAGACTTGTTGTGGGGAAGTAATTAGAAGGATCGGTGCTGAACATATTTTTGAAGAAGTTGCAAACACCAATATTAAAGAATTTAATAATTCAGGTGTAAAAAAAGTACTTGTAACTTCTCCTCATTGTTTTACTACCTTCAAAAATGAATACCCCGATTTTGGAGCTTATTTTGAAGTTCTGCACACTACCCAATATTTTTCACACCTTATCAATACAGGAAAATTAAAGATCAATAAAAGCTTTAATAAAAAAGTAGTGTACCATGATCCGTGTACACTTGGCCGTAAAAATAATATTTATGAAGAACCAAGGAATATATTAAAAAACATTCCTGGACTGGGATTCCTGGAAGTAGAAAATTTCAATCGTAATTTAAGTGTGTGTTGTGGAGCTGGAAGTGGCGGTTTGTGGTTGGAATGGGAAAAAGATGAACGCATTGTAAATGTGCGCCTTAAACAACTGATGGATACAGGTGCAGATATTATTGCTGTTGCCTGTCCATACTGCCTGCAGATGTTTGAAGAAACTTTAAAATCTATGAAGACAGATATTCGAGTAATGGATGTGACGGAAATTTTATATGAATCAATATGAAAGAGAAATTCTCTCCGCACTGGGGAGAGAATTCAAAAGATTAAGCTGGACTCATATCATCAACCTTCTTCCAATAAAAGATGAGCTAAAACGAAAATTCTATGCAACTTTCTGTTTAAAAGAAAGATGGAGTACTCGCTCTCTTCAAAACAGAATAAGCAGTATGCTTTTCGAAAGAACTACTCTTTCCAAACTTCCTGAAAAAACAATTGAAAATCAGCTTAAAGGACTCAAAGAAGAAGATAGAATAAAAGTTGCTGAATATTTGACAAAATTACCTTTAAAAGAATTTCTAGTTAAAAAAATTGCATTAAGCAATGAATGTTGTTAAAATTGATATGAACTCGCAATATGAAGGATGAAATATTATGATAACAGAAAAACAAATAAATTTGATAAAAAAAAGGATTATAAAATTTATAAAACCACAAAAGATTATTCTTTTTGGTTCTTATGCAAATGGAAATCCAAAAGAGGATAGTGATTTGGATTTTCTAATTATAAAGGATAGTACTTTACCATCTTATATGCAAAATCGAAAATTAAGGAAATTGCTTTCGGATTTGAGAATACCTGTAG
>DAOVQH010000195.1 GCA_030628755.1 Candidatus Cloacimonadota bacterium
TATAAGCAGTGCAGTTGACGGGTATAAACTGGGTCAAATATTTAAATTTTAAATGCAAGTTGTAGGAACGGAAATTGCATAAAGAATTTAACAATGTAAAATAAATAAGATTGCGGAGGCTGGATGTTCAAAAAAGTATCTATAACAGCGATTCTACTCCTTATTTTTATAAATGTTTTTTCACAGTCAGAAACAACTACCGAACCAGAAATCAGTGCAAAAATTATAGATAACCAGATCGAAGTAACATACAGTATTCCTGAAGGTTATCATCAATCATTGCAAAAAGATTACTTCTATATTGAAACTGAAGAAATTAAGGGTGTTACCTTTGAACCAACCATCTACCCTGAAGGTAAAAAAGATATTGAAGGAAATATTGAATATTACGGAACAGTAACCCTGATAAAAAAGTTTACAATCGAAGATAACTTCAAAGATAAAATCGACCAAATAAAAATCTATGCAGGATATCAGTTATGCCTTGATTCGGGAGCTTGTTTATTCCCGGAGGAAATTGAATTTGATTTAAATCTTACTGAGAAAGGTGAAAGTATTACTCAGGAAAAAGTCACTTCCACGGAAACTATCGTCAAATCCAAACATAAAGACAATTACGATGATCTTAAAGTGCTATTAGCAGATTTTGAAATTACAGGAAAAGAAGCAGGATATCAAAAAAGTGGAGCTTTGCTTGTCTTTTTAGAAAAATCAAAAGAACCGGACTCTTATAGCTCCGATAAGTTTGCAAATATGAACATCTGGTTGATCATTATATTGATTCTAATAGGTGGAATTGCTCTGAACCTTACTCCCTGTGTGCTTCCAATGATACCTATAACAATCGCAGTATTGGGAGCAGGTACACAATCAGAATCAAAAGCAAGAGGATTCCTGATTGGTGGAACCTATGGACTGGGAATGGCATTAGCTTATGGATTACTGGGAGTGATTGTAATTCTCACAGGTTCTCAATTTGGAGCAATAAATTCTTCACCCTGGTTTAATGTCATCATAGCAGCTATTTTTATTGTTTTAGCTCTGGCTATGTTCGATATTATCCCCATCGATTTTTCCAAATTTCAAAGCACTAAAGTTGGAAGTAAAAGCAGAAGTAAATTCATTACTGTTTTTATACTTGGAATCATAGCTGCTGTTCTGGCTGGAGCGTGTGTAGCACCTGTTTTGATCTCAGTAATATTATACTCCACCTCTTTATACACAGCCGGTAATCCTGCTGGATTGCTGCTTCCATTTCTACTTGGAGTGGGAATGGCAATACCCTGGCCTTTTGCCGGAGCTGGACTTTCCTTCCTTCCTAAACCGGGTATATGGATGAAATGGGTAAAAATTGTATTTGGAATTATAATACTTATAATTGCTATATTTTATATTTACACAGGAATTAAAATTTTCAAAAGTAATAAACTCATAGAAGTTGCAGAATATTCTCATGAAATTTCTGAACTTCCCTGGAAGCATTCGATCACAGAAGGTTTATTAGAAGCAAAGAAAACCGGGAAACCAGTCTTTATAGATTTCTGGGCAACCTGGTGTAAAAATTGCCTGGCTATGGATGCAACCACTTTCAAAGATGAAAAAGTAATGCAAGAATTCGAGAATTATATTCTGGTAAAATACCAAGCTGAAAACCTTAAAATTTCTCCCACAACAGAAATTTTAAAATACTTTAAAATAATTGGATTGCCCACTTATATTGCTTTAGCTCCAAAAAAGGTTAAGTCTAATTTATGAATAAAATTAGCTTGTTCCTATCCGGCAGCTGCCGGATGGGAATACAATATGTTACGAAAGAGGACTTTCGTAACGAGCAAAAATTCTGATATTAGACTAAACACTAAAAAATTAGAAGGTAAATAATGAAGAAATTTCTAATCTTACTTTGTATGATATTAATACTTTTTGGTTGTGATAGATTTGAGCATAATTTCGAACCTACAGATTATGATTTGGGACTTGAACAGTTTCCTATAATATTCAAAAATGTTTTAGAGAACCTGACGCAATATAATCAAAATGAAATAGAATACTTTTATAGTGGTGATTACAAAAACGGTGATTGGAACAAGAATGATATGGTTAATTACATTACTCAATTTTTTACTTTTGGTGATAATGTAACTCTTCAAACTGATTCGATTTTAATTTCACCTTCAAATCTAATGATAAAATGGAATTTTTACGCTGAAAATACCAATCGTGAAATTCTAGTCGATACTACTTTCATAGATTATCTAATCAAAAGAAATGATGAATATCAATTTTATGGAGACCAAGATGGCTCTCAAAAAGCTTTAGTTGAATTGGCTACTTCAATTACCTGCGTCAATTGTCCTTACATTGAAGAAGCCCTTCATCATTTAAAGGAAAAATACAGCAGCAGGTTAAGCTATATTGAATATCATATTTATGACGATCTGGATATCGGTAATGGTGATTTCTTTTCCTACTATGGTTTAAGTGCATTACCAAGTTCGATTATTCAGGGAACAGATATAATTGTGGGTGGCTATCCAACTTCACAGGATGGACTGAATGCTGTTATAGAACCCATTTTTGAAGAAACTCCACTTGTATTGTTCAATAACCTGGAAGTCGCAATTTCAGGAGAAGAACTCAATGGTTCTGTGGTGTTGGATTTAGATGATTCTGTCCCTCTGGAAGACTTGCATTTGAAATTTGTTCTTATTGAAAACGAAAATACAAATTATCTTAACTCTGCTCATGAATATCCTCTTAATGTCGTAATTGCCAAAGGAAAACTTTCGATCTCTCAAAGTAATTTTGATGAACCTGTTGAGTTTTCATTGTCAGGTTTACCTGACTTACCTGATGATATTACCCTAGTAATCTGGGTGCAAACCCTGGAAGACCCTTATAATTCTGAAACATGCAAAGTATATAATGTAACTGAAAAGGCAATAGAGTGAAATATGGGTTCTAATAAACATCGTCTTTCTGAGGAACTCTTCAGGGAAAGTTCTAACGAAGTAAAAGAGAAAACCTGACAGATTTTGAGACTTTTGGAAACCTGTTAGGTTTTGAGACTTTTGGAAACCTGTCAGGTTTTGAGGTTGGAGAGAGAAATGAGATAAGTCTCTTGTGGATAATTCAGAATGAAGGAGAAAAAATGAAGCTGAGAAGAAACATTGTTCTTATTTTCATCTTGATGTTTTTCATCATACAGTTATTCACTTTGGAAAAAGCCCCTGATTTCAAACTGGAAAATATCAAAGGTAAGCAGGTAAAACTTTCTGATTTCCTGGAAAAAGGTCTGGTGATTCTCGATTTCTGGGCAACCTGGTGCGAACCCTGTAAAAAGGAACTTCCCAAGCTGAGCAATATACAGGATATTCACAAAGACAAGATTACTGTGATTACAATCAGTTGTGATAAACCACGCAACAAAGATAAGGCAAAAACTTATATAAAATCTAAGAAATTTAATGTTGTAAATCTCTTTGATACAAAAAAAAATGTGCAAAAACTTTATAATATCACAAATATTCCACGAACATTAATCATCGCACCGGATGGTACAATCCTTTATGATCATACAGGTTACCAGCGCGGTGATGAAAAGCATCTTGAAGAAATTATTGAAAAATGGATAAAGGAAAATATGAAAGTTGTCGAACCTGACTCAAGTAAGACAAAAGAAGAGCAAAATCAGGAAAATGAACCCCAGGGTGAATTGAATGAATAAAATCATATTAATCTTAATTCTGTTTTTGTTCTTATCCTCGTTAATTGCAGAAAATGAACTTACTTTTTCCAGTGTAAATGAATTTGAATATATTTACCGTGATCGCCGGGTTGAATACAGGAATTACTTTTCAAATAAACTGTCCCTGCAAATGCAATATAAAATGTTCAGGTTAGGATTAAAGTATGATCTTTACCATCCGAAACATGATAAATTCCTGGATATTGATAACATCCTTATTGAAGAAGATATCCCGGGAATCCTGGACGACTTCGAAAAGAACAAAAACTATTTTGATGAGTATTTTATTCAAATTGAAGACGATAATTTCTTCGTGAATTCCGGAACTTATGAAGCAGTCATCGGCTCCGGTATAGTTACTCATAATTATTATGATGAAGACTTTGATGAAGATTCCCGCCTGACCGGGATATTAGGTAGACTAACCTTTGATCGCTGGCAAATGCAAACTTTTTATGGTATAATGGAGAACGAGGATGACGAGGAAAAAAATGATAAAATTACAGCTTTGGATTTCGAATTCAATATAACCGAGAATTTAGAAACCGGTTTCGCTTATCTGATGCACTTGAAGAATCAAGAAAACCAAAATTTTGAGAAAGATTTCAGCCAGAGAGATATCTTATCAGGAAGATTAAACTATCAGACAGATTTGTTCGATATTTCATGCGAATACGCAGAAAGCAATGAATATGACCGTTACGATAATCAGAAGATCGATGGCAGAGCTTTTTATTCCAACCTGACGACCTATCTTGATAAATTTACTTTTATAAGTGCCTATAAGAATTATGAGAATTTCGATGTCAGGATATCTGACCTTCCCACTGCGAATCACAGCGAAGAACCACTGGATGACAGCTGGCAACCTGGTTATGATGAAGAAGGTCTGATGGGTGAGATTCGTTTTGTTCCCAATTTTGAAAATGAATTTGTGTTTAATTATTCTGAAGGCTGGTCGAGCGATTTCAAAGTTCGCCAGTCAGATTTTTATACAGAATTCAAACACGAATTTGAGAACCTTACTTTTAAAGCAGAATATAGCCACCTGGAACAAATGAATAAGCTCATCAATAACTGGAAAAAGGAACTTACTCCGATTTTGAGTATCGACTTCATTACCGGAGAATTTCCCATTTTAATAAAAGCAGAATATCAGTATAAAGAAAAAGAACAGGGAACATCCATTAAATCTCATTACGAACCAAAATTGCAGGCAGACATTTCATACAAAAATTATTCCTTATCTTTGATTGTAGAAATCCAGATCGGCGATTCTGATGACGGTGAGGATGGGGATTTCTGGATTGGAGGAGAATTTGCTGCAACGATTTTGGGCTCGACAGATATCAGGATATTTGCAGGAAAAGAAAAGGGTGGCAAAGTCTGCAGGAATGGTGTGTGCCGTTATCAATCGGAATTTGAAGGTGTTCGTGTTGAGATCACAACGTCGTTTTGAATTGGAAATTGAAAATTCGAGAATGATGAATACATTTAAACTCCA
>DAOVQH010000212.1 GCA_030628755.1 Candidatus Cloacimonadota bacterium
CAATTATGCGGCCAATAATCCTGGAAAACGAATTGTTGTACCAATAGGTGCAGAACATGGATATGCACTTAGACAAGGAATTGAAAAATGTGAAAACGTAATACATCTGACAATACCAGATATATTGACGGAAAATAAAAATTAACGGCACACAACAAAGTGTATAAAATATAGGGCTGATAGGGGTTTCATAGAGCTTTGTGCTCTCAAAAAACATTGTGATCGGCAGACAAGTACGTTTCCATAAAGCCCTACATTTCATACACAAACCGTTATACAATATAAAAAAAACAATATGATACAATTATTAACAGTTGGAGTGATTGGAAAATCATTAAAAGAAAATGAAAAACGAGTAGCAATTCATCCTGAACATATAAAACGTATTCCTCTTAGGTTTAGAAAACAAATTACATTTGAATTGGGATATGGGTTGAGATTTGGAATGGATGATAACACAATAGCCAAACTTACATCAGGACGAGTTGCTTCCCGAGAAGAAATACTGAAAGATTATGATTGTGTGATTATGCCTAAACCTTTAGTAGAAGATTTGGCTCAAGTACACGAAGGTGCAATTGTTTGGGGTTGGCCACATTGTGTGCAACAACAAGAAATTACTCAAATATCCATTGAAAGAAAATTAACACTTATTGCATGGGAACAAATGTATAAATGGAGTAGAACGGGTGATAAAAACATGCATATTTTTTACAAAAATAATGAAATTGCAGGCTATGCCGGTGTAAACCATGCTTTAAGCCTTATAGGTGTTATAGGAAATTATGGAAAACCACGAAAAGCAGTGATATTTAGCTTTGGTTCTGTAAGTCGAGGTGCGGTTTATGCGTTGCAAGGCCAGGGAACAACTAACATTACAGTATATACCCGTCGAAAGCCAACAGATGTAGGTGTTCAATTGCCTGCAGTAATATTTAAACAAATGATTAATGACGATTCAGGAAACTTGCTATCACTTGAGCCTGACGGTAGCACTCGCCCGTTTTCAGAAGTATTATCAGATGTGCAAATAATTGTTAATGGTACTCTTCAAGATATTGAGCATCCATTAATGTTCGTTCCAAAATGTAAGGCTAATAAATTGATGGATGGCACACTTATTATTGATATAAGTTGTGACGAAGGAATGGGGTTTTGGTGTGCAAAACCTACAACATTTGAACACCCGATGATTAATATTGAGGGTAAATTTTATTATTCAGTTGACCATAGCCCAAGTTATTATTGGAATTCTGCTTCATGGGATATTTCCGATGCCTTATTGCCTTTTCTTCCCATTGTTATGAAGGGACGTAAAGCATGGGAAAACGACAAAACTATATCAAAAGCAATAGAAATAAATAGTGGAATAATTCAAAATCAGAAAATTATTTCATTCCAAAAACGCAACAAAGAATATCCATATAAATATCTTTAATTGATATTATGACGAAAAATTACATTGTATAACACGTGGTATATTTAATTGCCGAGACATCAGTAAATTCAAGGGTTATAGCTCACATAAAGTTCATCATAACTTGAAAGAGAATAGCTTCGAAATCGGCAACTAAAACATACCACAACCGTTCTATGCTTATTTCATTAGGATCATCTTCTTTATATCAACTGTTTTTCCATCAAGTTTGAGAGAGTAAAAATATATCCCGGAACCAACAGGACGGCTATTATCATCGGTTCCATTCCAAGTGACTGAATGTTGTCCCGCTGATAGCTGAGATGCTGAATTGCTGAGAAGCTGTTTTACTTTCTGACCTTTGAGATTGTAGATTTCAAGTGTCACAAAAGAGGACGTTTGTGTTACAGAAAAAGTAATTGTTGTTAAGGGATTAAACGGGTTGGGAAAATTAAATAATTCGTATTTCCTAATTGATAACTCCTCATTTCCAGATAGAGTTTCTTCATTGTATAGTTTAATATCGGTGGCATATAATCCAACAACATATTCATCCATAAATACCTCATTAAAGTTATAAGTGCGTACTGTAAAGTTCTGTCCCCATTCACCACCGAGAACCGAAAAGAATTCATCATTTGCTGCCACCATTGTACCCCCGGGTGTAAAGGGATTCGTGTTGTCATAGATAATATCCAGGCTTACCCCATTGTAAGCATAAAGCGCTGTGCTATAACCATCTGCCACATAGACCACATTATTTGGAGTCATAGCTAAATTACTGGTTACACCACCGATATCCAATGTATTTGTTACCATGTTTGTTGCCGGATCGAGGATGCAGATTTTACCAAAAACAGTGCTCCAGTTTCCTCCGCAACTTACATGAATATTCTCATTAATAACAGCCAGGAATTGTGGATTGACTTCCACCGGTACAGTAACTTCTACATCGAATGAAATTAAATCTATCACAGAAACGGAACAATTGGCATAACCGGATGCATAGTCTGTATTTCCAACGTAAAGTTTATTATTGAATACAACTATTCCAGCAGGGTTCCCTCCAACGGTTACAGTGTTTTCAACGACTTCGGTTCCCAGGTTTACTTTATATACTTTATTTGAAAGACCTCCACTCACATAAGCATAATTCCCTTCAATCGTGATATCATAAGGATTAGAAGAAGTTTCAATAAAGATATAAGATACTGTAGCCCCGGTCTCAATATCGATCTTTTGCAAATTGTTATCTCCTGAGTTCACAACATAAGCAAAATCATCTGTTAAAGCGACTCTGTTGGCACTAAAGCCCAGTGAGCAAAATGCATTATTTACTTCACCGGTTTCAAAATCAATTTTTGATAAGGTGCCACTGCCAGAATTAACCACAAAACCCAATGTTCCCCATAAGTTGAACGAAGTTAATAACACTAAAATTAACAGTTTCTTTTTCATTCAATACTCTCCTAAATTTTATATTCTATTTTTATACTCACTTCCCAGTTAAAACCTGGCTGAGGTATATATTCATAGATTTCATATAATTTATCGAAAATATTATTTGCTCTGATACCTGTTTTTATCTCAAATTTTCTCAGTTGTTTAGAATAAAAAACATTAACATCTACAAGTTCATAAGCTGGAAGTTGCTTTTCTTCTGTTAATTGGTCTCTTGTTGACCACTGCTCACCAGTTTTTGAATAGGAAATTCTACAATTAAGATCTTTATAAGTTAGATTGATATTCAAATTCATGGCAAAGTCTGGAGTATAGATGATTTTTTTACCATAAAAAGATGTTTGCGAACCGTCTTCATTTCTGGTTCTATCAAATGCTCCTGTTTTAATATATGTTCCTGCAAGCTTAAGGAATTGGAATAGATTTATTTCAGCTTCAATTTCGTAATTTGAAACTTCTGCAGCAGATAGATTTGTAGGTTTCCAGGTGTAATTAAAGTTCTGAAACCAGATAATCATATTATCGATATCATCATGACGATATGAGATTTTAATAAAATTATCATATAATTCTACCTTCGAGAAAACTTGCCAGCTAAGAGATTCTTCTGGAATAAGATCCGGATTACCCATTGCCTGTGAATCTCCTTTCCAATAGAGATTATAAAACGATGGTATAGTAAATCCATTTCCTGCACTACCACCAACAATAAGCTTGAAGACATTTTCATAAGAACATTCAGGAGAAATTTTCCAGCTTCCAAAATCATCAAATTCAGAAGTAAAATCCCATCTTCCAGACAGAAACAGAATTAATGAGTAAGGAAAGATATCCTGTGATAATTTTGAATTAGCAAAAAGAGAATAATTATCCTGGAAAACTTTAGGAATTGAATCATCTTCATCAGTCAATTCTCTATATTCAAAATTTTCATATCGGTAGTTTCCTCCCCAATCGAAATAAAAATTCTGTTCCTGGTATTTAAACTTCAATTTTCCACCACCACTATTCTGATAATGTTTACCAAGAACGTAGTAATCAAGGTAATTGCAGTAAGGTTCATCAATCCGGGTGTTATCATATTTGGTTCGTTCAATATTATAATATAAATCCGCAAGAAGTAAATAGTTGGAAATATTCTTTGAAAATTTGAGGATATGACGATAAGTTCTACCAGTTAAACGGCTGTCTTTATATAATTCAGGATTGTTAGTAGGTCCGGGTAATTTCTTGAAAAAATCCTGAAATAAAAACTTGTAATCTAACAAGCAGAATGAATTTGAATTAGCCAGGCTAATATCAACATCAAAGATTTCTTTTTCATTGTTAATGCGGGTTCTTAAAGAATCGGGATTTTCCCAGTAATCTCTGGGTTCATATTTAAAATCATTACGGGAGAAACTCTTAGCTAAAAAGATAAAAGCCTGATACTGAGATATCGAACCTGATAAGACCATAGAAGTTTTATCCAATCCAAAAGAACCGAAACTGTGCTCAATAGAGGAACTAAATTTACCAATCGCTGATTTTGTATTTATATTTATTATTGCTCCCATAGAGCCCAAACCTTCCTGGGAGCTGGAAGCTCCTTTAATTATCTCGATACTTTCAATTATTTCAGCAGGAATTGAAGAAATATCAAAAGCTTGTCCACTCTGATTTAATGGAATACCATCTATCATCACAAGAGTATGTCGGGGTTTATATCCAGGTATTGAAACTGTTTGTTCTTCTCCCAGGAGTGGCATCCCGGAAATGACAAGGTCAGCTCTTTCCTTCAGAATATCTGCTGCGTTATTGTATTTTTCTGTGGATTTGATCTTGATGGTAATTTTGTCAGATGTTTCAAGTAATTCTTGTTTGTTTTTTCTTTCTGAAATTTGAATTCCTGTTATTGGAACCGATCTCCTTGAGAGCTTTATCAAGTAGGGAATTCTATCAGCTCTAAAAGTTAAATCTTTA
>DAOVQH010000022.1 GCA_030628755.1 Candidatus Cloacimonadota bacterium
TCTTCCTGAAGATTTTTAATTGCCTGTTCAAGTAGTCTATTATAATAATTAAAACCTATTGTGTTTATTATCCCGCTTTGTTTTGTTCCTAAGAGTGTACCTGCTCCCCGAAGTTCCATATCACGCATTGCTATTTGATAGCCACTTCCCAGAGATTCGTATTCAGTTAAAGTTTCCAATCTCTTTCGTGCTTCATCATGTAATTTTGAGGGAATAATCAAGTAAGCATAAGCCCGACGATTACTCCTGCCTACACGTCCACGGATCTGGTAAAGCTGAGCCAGTCCAAATATATCAGCCCTGTTTACGATGATTGTATTTGCATTTGGAATATCGATACCTGACTCAATAATAGTGGTGGTAACAAAAACATCAAATTTATGACGGGCGAAATCCAATGTTACAGTCTCGAGTTGCTTTTCAGGAAGCTGACCGTGTCCCACTTCAAAACTGATATGTGGCAATAATTTTCTCAGTTCTGTTACAAGGCTATCTATCGTTTGAATACGATTGTGAACAAAAAAGACCTGCCCACCGCGATCCACTTCGCGATTTATTGCATCTTTGATAACCTCTTTATCATAAGGAACGATTACAGTTCTGATTGGAAGCCTTGCTTTTGGAGATGTTCGGATTAGGGAAAGTTCCTTCAGTTTGGAAAGCGCCATATACATTGTTCTGGGAATTGGTGTTGCGCTCATGTAAAGTGTATCCACATTTGATTTGATCTGGCGGAGTTTATCCTTGTGACGTACACCAAAACGGTGTTCTTCATCAATAATCAGTAATCCTAATTTTTTATATTTCACATCCTTTGAAAGAAGTCGGTGAGTTCCAATAGCAATATCAATTTCACCTGTTGTAAGGGCAGCGATATCTTTTTTCAGGTTGGCTCTTGAACGAAACCTGCTGAACATTGCGATGCGAACAGGGTACTGAGCAAGACGCTCTTTAAATACAAAGTAATGTTGTTCTGCGAGAAGCGTGGTGGGGACCAGAACCGCAACCTGCCAGCCGCTCATAACCGCCTTGAATGAAGCTCGAATAGCAACTTCAGTTTTTCCGAATCCCACGTCTCCACAAAGAAGCAGCTCCATAGGAGAATTAGATTCCATATCGGTTTTTATTTCCCGAGATGCTTGTGCCTGATCTGGAGTATCTTCGTAAATAAATGAATCTTCCATTTCCCTCTGCCAGGTTGTATCCGGATCAAAGACAATGCCTGTTCTTAGTTTTCTTTCCGCATAAAGTTTTATTAGATCCTCTGCAACCAGTTCTATCTGTTTTTTAGCACGCCTTTTTGCATATTCCCATTTTTTACTTCCCAGTTTGTGAATTACAGGAGCGATCCCCTCTTCCGAAACGAATTTAGAAACAAGAGAGAGTTGAAAAGTGGGAACATAAACCACATCATTCTCTGCATATTTCAAGGTTAAGCATTCGATATTGCTTCCTTCAATATTTAGTTTCTTCAAACCTGCATAAATCCCGATGCCATGGTCGATATGAACCACATAATCCCCCGGCTTCAACGATTCATAATCGACTAAGGCTTCATCCTTGGTAAATCTTGCTTGCCTGCGTTTTCGCTTGTACCTGCTGAATATTTCATGGTCCGTATAGATAGCCAGCTTTCCATCGGTTAAATTGAAACCATTTTGGAAGACCCCGATTGTAAAATCGATTTGCTCTTCAAATTGCGGTAGCAAGTCCTGCATTCTTTTACTCTGGCTTGTATTATCAGACTGGATAAATATCCTGTAGCCTTTTTGCAGTTTCTCTTTTATGTCTTTTTCCAGCAAATCCAGGTTTCCATGCATATTCGTTTGAGAAGTTGTGGGAGCTTTGCACCTTTCGGAGATTTCTTTGAAATCCTGGAAAGAAGAAGAAAGGAAAAAGTTTGGATAATTCTTGAAAACTTTATTTATGAATCTCTCACTTTCAAAAATGTCTTCCGGAATGGGAATAATGCGCTTCTTATACTTAAAATGGACTTTCTGAAAAAGATCGGTGGTTTCCTCAAAAATTTCATTAAAACAGGAGAAAAAGAATTGAAACTCATCCCAGAATATCACACAATTTTCAGGAGAAAAATATTCCAGAAAAGTTTCAACTTTTGGTAGAAGAAGAGAAACATCCAACTCGATGCCGTCGTAGAAACCATATTTGTGAATTCTTTCCCACAGTTTCTCATCTGTATCGATATCATGAAGGGAAAATTCTCTTGAAGGAATTAGAGTTACTGTATCCATCTCTTCACCAGTCGAGCGCTGCGAGCTGATGGAAAATACCCGGATGGATTCTACTTCATCGCCGAAGAATTCAATGCGAACTGGCTTTGTGGAGTTGGGACTGAACACATCAATTATCCCACCGCGACGTGCAATCTCTCCAATCTTGGAAACCTGGAATTGATTTTCATATCCCATTCCCACCAGATTGGAAATAAGTATTTCCGGATTATATTCTTCATTTTTATTGAGAGTAATAATATTTTTCCTGAAAATATCAGCAGAAACGATCTTTCTTAAAATAGCACGAATAGAAACACTGAAGATAGAAGGTTTATCCGAAACAGCGGCAGTTAAAGTCTCAATCCTTTGAGCACGGATCATATAATGTGGTGATCGCTGTTCGTAGGGAAGAACCTCGTAATCCGGTAGGAAGTGATCAGATTCTTTTCCCACGAGAAGGTCGAGATCATCCAGGTAATCTTCTGCAACTTTATCATCAGCAGTTACGAAGATAATGTTCTTACCGGTTTGCATAAAGGCTCGAGCTAACAGCAGCGATTTAGATGAGCGGTTTAAATTATGAAAAAGAGTTTTAGATTTTCCTTCTGCAGTTATCGAATCATACTGCCTGATGAAAATGGATCTATTGATGATTGAATTTATTTTATCGTAGAAAATACTCATAGGTTTTTGAATTTCTTAATATAACTTATCAGTCAAGAACAATTGGGAATTTTACTGAAAAAAATTGACACCCTTTAAATCATATAAACATTAACCAGCATGAATGAGTTTGCAAAAAAGGATTTCAAAGAACAAAAAATCCCGGAAAGCCCGGGTTTTTTTACCTTTTCAGATGAAAACAAAATACTCTATACTGGAATAACAACAAACCTCAAAGCTAAGATCAATACTTTCCTTTCGAGAAACCTGGAAGATGAAAATGTCTTCAAAATGATTTCACTAACCAGAGTAATTTCCTATACAGAAACAGAAACTTTCTTTAATGCTTTTGTTGAAAAAAAGAAACTCTTCAATAAAGAAGTACCGGAATATAACAGGCTCATCAGACCGTTTGAAAATTATGTTTACCTGGGAATTGATTTTAGCAAAGTTCCTTTTTTCAGAGTTACTCAGGACACTCAAAGTGAACTCTACTTTCTTGGTCCGTTCAAAGACCGCTTTTTTCTTTATGATTTTTTAGATATAATGGGCACACTTTTTAAGTTCCCGGTTTGTGAAGATGAGAATTATCCCTGTCAGCGTTATGAGGGGAAAAAATGTTCCGGATGGTGCTTAAAGGAAAATGAGGAAATCACAAAAATTATTTTTAATTCCTATTTGCAACCTGATATTAAGTTAATAAATAAGATTCAGAAGAAGTATGATGAGTATTTTAATGAACTTAAATTTGAAAAAGCAGAATCTCTGAAGAACCAACGAAAGATAATCGAAAAGTACTATGAGATTGTGAAGTTTCTTCACATTACAAAAGAGATAAATTTGGATTTTACTGAGAATAAAAAGAAATACAAAATAAGAAATGGAATACTGGTGGAAATCCTGGAAAATAGAGAGATAACATACTTTCCGGAGCTTCATTTAAACTATCGCGACAACGAACTATTGACTTTTGAAAAAGATCAATTAGTAGAACGCTGGATAATTTATAACCATTTAAAAAAAAATAAACTTGAAAGATTAAATGAGATTTATAAAAGGTCGATTTCAAAAATAAATGAGTTTTTTAGCTGATGGGCTGGAGTAATTTATGGCTTCAAAAGTCTTGATCGTAGATGATGAACTTTCTGTAACTGATTATTTAAAGATGGAACTGAGAGAGTATGGAAACGATTTTGAAATAATCTGTGAAAATACAGGATATGAAGCTTTGAACAGGATAATGAGAGGAGATATCGATCTTCTCATTACAGATATTGCCATGCCGGATATGGATGGATATGAACTATACTCCAGAACTAAAGAATATGATGAAAACCTGCCCATTATCATGATGACCGGGTTCGGCTATGACCCGGATCATGTGGTCGTGAAATCCAGGAAAGACGGACTGAAAGATGTTATCTTTAAACCCTTTGATATTCAAAAACTCAACGAAATGATAAAAGAACGAATTTCAGGAGAATAAATACGAAAACAAATATTAAGCTTTTTCTTTTCTCTCTTTGCCTTATCTTAATATTTTCATCAAATGTTTTTTCAAATCATGTAGAATATAAAAAAATCTCTTTTGAAAATATATCTCTTTTCTCAGTAGATAAAGACCGAAAAGTTGCCAGAAATATCGCCTTACAATTAGATAAAGATATTCAGGTTTTTCAGAAAAGAATTGGCACATATCTGGATATACCTATCCAAGTTGTAATTGCTCCTGACCGGGAAGAGTATTCGAAATGGGTTGATAAGCATTCGAAAATTATGGAATTCAGCCTGGCGTTTTATAATAACCGCAATAAGACAATTTACATAAAGAATCCTAAAGAGTTAAGGGGCTTTTCCGCGCTTCGCCAAATTTTACTTCATGAGTATATTCATCACTTTGTAAATCATTTCTGGAGAAATCCGCCACTCTGGTTTAATGAAGGAATGGCAGTATACTTTTCCGGTGATATGGGGATTGATAGAGAATTCAATTTTGCGAAAAATTATATTCTGGGAAATTCCCGTCCTCTTGAAATGATGAAATATGGCTATCCAAAGAACCGCATCGAGTGGGAATCTTTTTATGCTAAATCGGGATTGGCAGTGAAATACCTTTATAAGCAAAGAAGGCAGGAGTTTTACAAATTCTGGGACTATGCTTTACCGGAACGAAACTTTGATTCTGCTTTTCTAAAAAGTTTTTTCTTTACATCAAAAGACTTTTCTGTCTTTTTTGAAGAGTATTCCAAAACCCATTTCCGGATGGAGATTCTGCTGGCTTCGACAGGGATTATATGGGGCATTCTGCCATTGGTTTTGATTATTGGGGTTATCAGGAAAAAGATAAAGTCCAGAAAAATTAAAGCTCAGTGGGAAGAAGAAACTGAGGAATTATTGGAGAGTGAATGAAAGAGTTCGACAGATTAGTCCAAATCATTGAGAAACTTCGAGAGCCAGAGAAAGGTTGTCCCTGGGATTTGAAACAAACCCATGAATCGTTGATCCCTAATTTCATTGAAGAGCTTTATGAATCCATCGAGGCTATAGAAAAAGGAGATTTTAAACATCTATCTGAAGAGCTCGGTGACCTGATGCTTCATATCATCATGCAGGTGCAGATGGCAAAAGAAGAAAATAAGTTCTCTATGGAAGATGTTCTGAATAAAATCAATGATAAGCTTATTCGTCGTCATCCCCACGTTTTTGGAGAGGGAGAAGTCAGGGATGCTGAGGGTGTGAAAAAGAATTGGGAACGAATCAAGTTTGAAGAAAAGAAACATTCCCGCACATCTGCAATTGACGGAATTCCAAGGACTATGCCAGCTCTTATCGTGGCTCAAAGAATGCAGGAAAAGGCTGCGTCTGTTGGGTTTGACTGGCCTGATGTTCGACCTGCAATTCATAAGTTAAAGGAAGAAGCAGAGGAATTTGAAGAAGCGTTTAGAAATAAAAATATCGAAGAGATGCAAAATGAACTGGGGGATATGCTTTTTTCCATAGTTAATATTTCCCGTAAATTGGGTTTCGATACTGAATCTGCACTTAAGAGGACTATCAAAAAGTTTGAAACCCGTTTCCGAAAAATTGAAGAATATTATCGGAAAAATAATAAAAGCATGCTTGATGCAAGTCTGGAGCAGTTAGATGAAATATGGGAAATTGCAAAAAAAAGCGAGTAGCCGAAACAGGTTACTTCAAGTTTACTTTGTTGTTGGAAGCTTATTGCTAATTGTTTTTTTTGTAGTATATACAAATATTCTTTTAAATAATATAGAAAAAGATGTACAAATAGTGCCTGACCTTTATTCTAAATTTGTTGGTTTACCTGCAAATGTAAATTTAGAACATTTTCTTTTCCAGTATTTCATGGAAGAGGTACTTCCTGGAATCGATTACCCGATCATACTTGTGGACAGCCTGAAAATCCCATTTAGCTGGGAAAATATCGAGATAGAACAAAAAAAATTCTCAGAGCTTGATCCAAAACAACAGAAAATCCTCTTGAAAATGGTAAAGAAAATGGAATCACAAAAATCACACATTCCACTCAAATTCAACCAGCATGATGAAAAAGTGTATGGTTATGTCTATTTTGGTGATTCTGAAACAATAAAGAGATTGAAACTCATGCCCTATATTGAAATGATACTGATTTTGATATTTGTACTACTTGGGGTATATGGAATTTATACAATAAAAAGAAATGAACGGGATATTCTCTGGGTAGGCTTGGCTAAAGAAACTGCCCATCAGTTTGGGACACCCCTTTCTTCTCTTATTGGATGGCTGAATATTCTTTCCATGAAGATCGAAGAAAAAGGTAATGATCCCGAAATGCTGACAATGCTCAATTATATGAATGTTGATATCGATAGATTGAATAAGATTGCATCGCGGTTTGGGAAAGTGGGGTCAGATATAGAGCACCAAAAATATAATCTCCATAATATAATTTTAGATACAATAGACCACTTTAAAAGAAGATTGCCAAGTATTTCAAATAAAATAACTATAAAATTTGAAAGTAAAATAGAAGAGAAAGACATCCTAATTGACCCTGATCTGATTAAATGGACTTTAGAGAACGTGATAAAGAACAGTATCGATGCAATGCAAAAAAAAGGTGGGAAAATTACAGTCAAAGCCTTTAGTTCAAACAATAAAACCTATATTCATATTAAAGATGAGGGAAGTGGATTGCCAAAATCAAAATTTAAAAAGATTTTCTATCCAGGCATCACCAGCAAAAAACGAGGCTGGGGGCTGGGCTTGAGTCTGGCAAAAAGGATTGTTGAAGAATATCATAATGGTAAAATTCGGGTACTGGAAAGTGAACTGGGTAAAGGAACAACTTTTGAAATAGTTCTACCGGAGGTTTAAATGTATATTTTATCACGTGAAGAGATGTATGCTCTCGATAAATACACCATTGAGAAAGTTGGGATTCCTGGGAAAGAGCTGATGGAGAATGCTGGCAAAGGCTCAAGTGAATTTATTCATAACGAACTTCTGAAGCCAAAAAGTAAGGTTGCAGTATTTTGTGGTGATGGAAATAACGGTGGTGATGGTTTTGTTATTGCACGGTATTTGAAAAACTGGGGGCATAAGATAAAGATCTTTTTGCTGGGAAGTACAGATAAAATGAGTCCTGAAACCTTTGAAAATTGTGAATCATGTAAAGGTCTAAAAATTGAAATTGAAAAAATTCAGAGCACTAATGAACTGGGTGACCTTGCGGATTTGAATTTGATAATTGATGCCATTTTTGGAGTAGGGCTCAAAGGAATTGTTAAAGGTTGGAGAGCTGACCTGATAGAGAAGATAAACTCTTCCGGAAAGCCAGTTGTATCGATAGATATTGCCAGTGGGGTGGATGCCAACACCGGGCAAGCAAAAGTTGCCATAAATGCAGACTATACTTTGACTATGGCAGCTTATAAATACGGACATTTCCTGGAAAAAGGAAGAGAGAAAAGCGGGGAAGTAAAAGTTATTGATATAGGAATGTCAGATGAACTCTATGATAAATTTTCTCCAAAAGCAAAATTAGTTACAGATGAAAATGTAAAATATCCGGAGCGTTTCCCCCTTTCTCATAAAGGAGCTTATGGAAGAATAGGAATAATTGCTGGTTCTCCCGGTTTTTCCGGTGCAGCGATTATGGCATCAAGAGCAGCGCTGCGTTCCGGTGCTGGATTGATAACTCTATTTCATCCGAAAGGTATGGAGCATATATTTGAAACACAGTTACTGGAAGTTATGACGTATTCAATCCCGGATTTGTCGAAAACAGAGGAGCTCAATAATTTCTTCAAAAAGCTCAACTCAATGGATGTCCTTCTTATCGGACCCGGAATTGGTATATCTCCACAAACGGTTGGATTTACGAAAAAAATTCTGCAAACCTGGGCTAAACCTGTAGTTATCGACGCTGATGGACTGAATATTTTGTCGGAAAATGAAGACATCCTGAAATTGATCTCGGGTAAACCTGCTATCCTCACACCTCATATTGGAGAATTTGCTCGATTAACAAAGAAAAACATTTCTGTAATTTTGACTGATCCTCTCGGAGAATTAGATAGCTTTATAAAGAAATGTAAATGCAACATTCTTCTTAAAAGTGCTACTACTATTTTTGCTGATGGAGAAAACTTTGTTTTCGACATTTCCGGTAACGACGGACTTTCTACTGGAGGTAGTGGAGATGTACTGGTCGGTATTATCGTTTCGTTCTTAGGTCAGAAACTTTCACTCAAACATGCTGCAATTTCTGCTTCCTTTCTGATGGGAAGGACTGCAGAAAAGCTTGCGAAAACCAGGAAAACAGCTTCTATCATTCCTTCGGATATAATAGAGGAGATTTTTAAGTATTGACTTTTTTTTCAGTTTTATTTACTTCGTGTTTATAATAAAATTTTGAATAAGAAAAAAAATTTAGAAATTTAAGGGGGAATAAAATTATGAACAAAATCTTTATTTTTTTTGTAGTTATAGCAACAATATTTTCAATTTTTGGATGCAGCAAGGCAGATCCAGAACTTAAAGTTAGTCCAAAGGAACTTGATTTTGAGACTGAATTAACACAAAAAGAGTTTACTATAAAAAATGTTGGTAAAGCAAAAGGTTTATTTGAATCAGGTGTTGAAACTCTTAAATATAATATAACGCCAAATAATGGATGGATTTCAGTAGATCCGACATCCGGGAAAAGTTCAGGAGAAACAGACAATATTAATGTAACTATAGAAAGGAGTATGTTAGCTGATAGTTTAAATGAGGGTTCAATAGATATTACATCGAATGGTGGAAATGAAACAGTTCAAGTGTTTGCCTTACAAGGTGAAGGAATTATTTATAACCCATATCCAGAAAATAATGCTGAAAATATTCCAGTTTCTCTTACATTGACTTGGGAATGTACAAACGCTATTCAGTTTTCTTTATATTTAGATGAAAACAATCCACCAATTACATTAATTAGCGATTCCTTATTAATTTCAAGTTATAATATTGCTGGATTAAATTATAGTACAATTTATTATTGGAAAGTTGTTGCTACAATAGAAGATAAAGAAGAGATTCAAAGTCCTGTTTGGTCTTTTACAACTGAAGATGAAGATATCCCTCCAGCTGGATATAGAATGATCCAACACGGAGATGTAGAAACTGAATTACCTGCCTGGGTAAAAATAATGTTCCAGGTAACTACAATGGATAGTATTGGAATTAATTATTTAACAACAGAAGATTTTGAAATTGAAGAAGACGGCGAACCTGTTCCTTATGGTGAAGCTGGAATGCAAATAAAAAAGAAAGGTGATTTACCATATACATTAAAAACCGTTTTAATGTTGGATAATAGTAATAGTGTTGCAGAAGATTTACCAGAAGTAAAAAATGCAGCAATTGAATTTGTAAATAATATCGAAGTGCAACAAGAAATTTCATTATATGTTTTTTCTTCTGATTGGGAAAATTTATCAAATGGATTTACAGATGATACTTCTCTTTTAATTGATGCGATAAATTCCATAACACCAGGTGCCGGTTCAACAAATTTATATGGTTCTTTGATTGAAGGTCTGAATTCTTGGGAAGATATTTATTCAGAAGATGAAATAATACAGGGTGCTTTGATTGTATTTACAGACGGCACAGATACACAAGGATCTTCTACATTACCAGAAGTCTTGAATGCAAGAGGAAGTAAAAGATTATATACTATTGGATTAGGAACAGAACATGATGCTAATGTTATTTTACAGCAATTAGCAAATCCCTCAAGCGGTTTCTATTATTTGGATAATGTAAGTGAATTAATTGAGAGCTTCAATCAAATTCAGGAAGATATGGCTTTATTTGCTGATAGTTTTTATTGGTTACACTATTTAAGTCCCAAAACAGAAGGAACACATACAGTTACATTAAGTATTGAAAACAACATTAATACAGGAAGTGATTCTTATATTGAAGACAATTTTAACGCAAATGGTTTTGAACCTCCAATTGCCGGTTTATTTGTAAATGCTACTCCTTCTGATCCTTATGGAATAGATGACTTAACAATATCCGATACAATTGCTTTTAGTTTAGACGCTGTTACATATTATAATCAAAATCCACCTGATTACTTTTGGGTTTCTGCAGATACAAACATTGTTAGAATCGAAGTTGATGACATTGATAATTCAATTGCTAATGTCTTTGCTAATGGACAAAGCGGAGAAACAACAATTACTGTTTATGATAATGCCAATACAGATTGGGAAGGAAATATTTTAGAAAAGACAATTAATGTAGATTGCACAATTGAAAGTGCTGTTTATATTAATGCAACACCTTCAAATCCAGAAGGTATAAACGAGTTTGTTATTTGTGAGGAAGATACTTTAACATTGATTGCAACAACATATTTAGGAAATAATCCTCCTGAATATGTTTGGGAATCTGGAGATACTGAAATAATTGAACTAACTGTTGACCCTGTTGATTTTTCCATTGCTTATGCAATTGCTGTTGGGGATTCTGGTCAAACAACAACTATTATCATTCAGGATGTAGCAAATGGATTGGAGAAAACAATTATTGCCAATGTTGTGAATTATTCAGTTCCGATAGAAGGTCTTATAGCTGAATATCTTTTTACAAATGGAAGCACAGAAGATACATCTGGTAATAATAATCACGGACAAAATAATGGTGCCATTGCAACGTCAGATAGATTTGGAAATACAAATAGTGCTTATGATTTTGATGGGGTTGATGATTGGATAGAGGTCGCTCACGATTCTGTACAGGTTCCGTCAAATCAAATGTCAGTTTGTGCCTGGATTAAAATTGACAATATTGTTGGCGAATATTTTGCTATTAGCAAAGGACAGGAGGTTCCTTATTCACTTGGTTCGAGGTTAAATAAATACTGGGTTAAGTTTGGGACTACTTCCAACAATGCATTGAATCTTTATAGTACCACTACCCCTGATAATCAATGGCATTTTATTATTGGAACTTATGATGGAACAGAGGCAAAAATATATGTTGATGGGATTGAGCATACTTCAGCAATGTTAAGTGACAATTTAATATTCGATGAAAATCCGCTTGCAATCGGCAGGGAGGCAGTTTCACAGTGGAATTATTTTCCAGGGCCAATCGACGACATCCGTATCTACAATCGAGCGTTAACAGAAGATGAAATTCAAGCTTTATATAACGAAGGTGGTTGGGGAAGGTAAATCAAATTAATAATGAAAGAATGAAAAAAATAGAAGTTGAGGAGAATTAGTTTTGGGAATTAGAGAGATTATTTGGTTAGATGAAACTATTGATAAATTGATTAGAAAGCATAATGTAAGCCAAAATGAAGTAAAAGAAATATTAGAAAGTAAGCCTTATTTACGATTTGTTTAAAAGGGTCACTATGCTGGTGAAAATGTTTATTCTGCGATGTCAAAAACAGAAAAAGGTCGTTATTTATTTGTTTTCTTTATACTTAAGAGAAACAACAAAGCATTAATTTTGTCAGCAAGAGATATGTCAAAAAAGGAGAGGAAAAGACATGAAAAGAGATAAAAGTTCTATATCAAAAGCAAACTCCTATAAAGAAATCGGTGACTTTTGGGATTCACACGATTTATCGGATTATTGGGATAAAGGAAAAGAAGTTGAAATTGATATAGATATAAAATCTGAAATAACTTTATATGCTGTTGAAAAAGATTTGTCTGATAAGTTGCAATCAATTGCTCAAAAGCAAGGAGTTTCTGCCGATACTCTTTTGAATTTATGGTTACAGGAAAAAATTTCTCATAATATAAAAATGAATTAAAAATTTAACCTTGCTTTTATTTGCAATTAAGTGTTAGAATATAATGAAATCCAGGTCTTGTAGGAAGAAGAAGGATGAAAGAAATTTAATTATTAATTCGAACTAAATAATTATCCAAATCCATTTAATCCGTCAGGTGCAGGTCACGGTCCAGGTACAACGATAAGTTATAACTTACCGTATAATGTAGAAGAAGCAGTTATTGAAATTTATAATATTAAAGGACAACTTGTAGATAAAATTGAAATTAACAGTGAGCTATCATCGGTTAACTGGTACCCGGAGAGATTCTCTTCAGGAATCTATCTTTATAAATTTAATATTGCAAACTCACATGTTAAAAAGATGATTTTGATTAAATAATAATCGTGTTTATACACTCCGAAATTTTTTAATATTGACATTTTATAAATATATTCAGAAAGATAATCACCAGTTTATAAAATACAAAACAATGGCATTAAAAAAGATAAAATCGGAAATATATGAAGAGTTGTTTTTTTAAATTTGTCTGTAAGGTATAACTATGAAGAAACTGATAATCTTTATATTTCTTACCTGTGCATTTCTTTCTGCCCAGAATGTTGTTATTAACGAAGTTCTGTATGACCCGGAGGGAGCAGATACAGGTTACGAATGGATCGAACTTTTCAATGCTGGAAATCAATCTGTAGATCTTGAGAACTGGAAGATACAGAGAGCAGGCACTGAATTTGTAGATGTTTTCACTTTTCCATCAATAATAATAGAACCCGATAGTTTCCTCCTGATTGGTGAGGAATTCGTTTCCAATACAGATATAACTGCAAGTTTAGCCTTCCAGAATGGCGGTTCTGAAACAGACGGCATCAGGATAGTTTCTGCAGATATACTTTATACGGATACTATTTTGTATGACTCTCCAAATTCTAATAATTTACCTGATGATATTTCTACTCCCGGGATGTTCTTTGCTCCGGATGTTTCTGGTGGGAATTCTCTTGCTCGTAAACATGATGGTGAAGATACCAATAATTGTGAACTCGATTTTTTCGAGTGTGAAGAGCCGACTCCTCGCGAGTCAAATTTCTATCCGATTGACCTGGCAATTTATGAGCTTGAAATAACCGAAATAGAGGGTGTTTATTGGCTCGAAACGCAGGTTTTTAATTTATCCACCGAAATTGTGGATAACTCTACTGCAAGCTTGGAAATCACCATCAATGGTAGTCTTTTTGGCGTTTACGATTTACCGGAGATACTTCCAGAAAGTTATATTGGTTTCTCCTGTGAACTGGGGAGCTTCACAGAAGGTGTTCATATCTTTGAAGCAACAGTTAATTACTATTACGACAATAACTTAGAGAATAATTTCCTGGCAACTTCTATTTTAATTGGAAGTTCTCCTCTGATTTTGAATGAGATTATGTTTAAACCTATAAGTCCCAACCAGGAATGGGTTGAAATCTTCAACCGTTCTGAAAGTGGATATCTTGTGGATAACTGGGCTATTATTGATGCATCCGGCGGTCAAATCAGCTTTTCCGGCACCATCGCCACACAAGACTTTTTAGTAGTCTGCCAAGACCAAGATTTACTTTTGGAAATCTACCCTGATATAACCCCTGATAAAATAGTTGAAGCAGAAAGTTGGACTGCACTTAATAATACAGAAGAAAGTTTAAAATTAGTAGATCAATATGAAACAAAATTTGATTCGACTTCCTATTCTGGTGGTAGTTGCCCCGCAAATTTTTCAATAGAAAGAGTTAATCCTTTTATAGATGAAAACATAACCTGGGAAGTAAGTTTGGATAGCCTGGGAACACCAACGGTTCACAACAGTGTACTACCGATTGAGAAAGACCTGGAACTCACATTACTTAACTCTGGATTGCAGGGATATCAAATTGAGCATTCTGTTCTAATTAGAAATATTGGGTTAGAAGTAATACCAACAGCAGTTTTTACTTGTTCTACAACTTTGAACGGAGAAGGAATTGAAACCGAAATATTCCAGGATGAAATAACTTTAGATGATAGTTTAGTGTATGAATTCTCTACGGAAATACCAGTGGTGGGTTACACGACTTTTATATATGAAATTTATTCAGCAGAGGACTTGAATTCTGAGAATGATCTGGATTTCAGTTTTTACAATAACAACGCACTTCCTTTTGTAGTTAATGAAATTATGTACGACCCGAATGAAGAAGAACCGGAATGGATCGAATTGAAAATCAATTACTACATTCCTCATCTTGAGGAAATTTTCATAATAATTGATGAAGACACATTATCTATTCTACATTCAGACGATGAGTACTTGCTCTTGACCAACTCCGAAGATGATGCAGATTCCCTGAGAAATAAGTACAATTTGAAAGATATTCCAATTTTCACAGGACTGGCTTCACTTTCCAACAATGGTGAACAAATTTCTATAATTGATAAGTATGAAAATATGATTGAGAGTTTCTTCTACCTGCCAGAATGGAACGACGATCTGAAGGGAGTTTCGATCGAGAGAGTAAATTCCATGTTGGTTGCTAACCCAGAGAACTGGGGACCGTCTGTCAGTGGATGTACTCCCGGAGCACAGAACAGCATTTATGTTCAGGTTCTTCCAAGCAGTATGAAACTGTCTATTCAACCAAATCCCTTTTCACCTTATCGGAGCGAGCGAACAATTATCAGTTTCAAACTTCCTGAGAAAATCAGCACAATTACTATCA
>DAOVQH010000068.1 GCA_030628755.1 Candidatus Cloacimonadota bacterium
ATGAAAATATAGTCCGCATACAGGATATTAAAGTTACAAGAATTATGCCTAATAAATTACGAATCAAGATTATTGAGAAACAGGGAATTTTTTACATTAAAACTATAGAAGGTGAGCTCTTCCCCATCGATAAGAACAGGATTGTGTTGGATAATGATAATTTTTACTCAGATG
The DNA here is from genome assembly GCA_030628755.1 of Candidatus Cloacimonadota bacterium. Classification (GTDB taxonomy): domain Bacteria; phylum Cloacimonadota; class Cloacimonadia; order Cloacimonadales; family TCS61; genus JACNIV01. The sequence continues at coordinate 175 of DAOVQH010000068.1, forward strand.
AGATTCTACCTACTATTGAAACTGAAATTCCAGCTATAGAATTAGCCTTTGGTAAGAAAGTCGTAAATGAATTCGTTGAAAGGGTTTTCAATCTGCATAATTTGATAATAAGTGAAGATCCTGATTTCATTAACCACATCTCTGAGTTCTATGAATTTGATGAAGATATTTATATGATCGAAGCAAATACCGGATACAGAATTGTTTTTGGTAATGACAAAATTGGAGATAAACTTAAGAAATTCACTTTTTTAGAACAAAATAGAACTTTTGAGAAAGGTACAATTATTGATCTTCGTTTCAATAATCAACTTGTAATAAGGTCGGAGGTGAGATGAAAAGTGGGAACATCATTACCGCTATAGATATTGGCACAACCAAGATCTGTGTGATTATAGCAATTGTAAATGAAGAAAATAAACTTGAAGTTAAAGGAATCGGTACTACTAAAGCGGAAGGATTACTAAACGGTATTGTTGTGGATATCACAAAAGCTTCCAAATCTATTAGTGATGCGATTGTAGAATCAGAAACAATGGCTGGTTTAAAAGCTAAAAATCTCTATGTGGGTATTGCGGGAAGTCACATTAAAAGCCAAAACACTATCGGAAGAATATCTCTAACCTCCGGAACAGAACCCCGTGATATTACACAAGAGCATGTGGAAGACGTAATAACAAATTCAAGAAATAATGTAAAAATCCAGCAGGGAAATGAAAGATTGGAAATTATCCATGCCATACCTCAATATTATACAATCGATGAACAAGATGGAATTTTAAATCCAGTAAATATGACTGGATTCAACCTTTCAGCACATGTACATATAGTTATGGCTGATATCAACGCATTAAGGAATATCACAAGATGCATCGAAATCGCAGGTTATAAAGTTCAGGATATCTTTCTTGAACCAATAGCTTCTTCAAATGCAGTTTTAAATGAGGTTGAGAAAGAACTGGGTTCAATAATTATCGATATTGGCGGGGGAACAACTGATATTGCTGTTTTCTTTAAAGACAGTATAAGATTCAGTACGGTCTTAGCAGTGGGGGGAACAAATATAACTCAAGATTTAGCAATAGGGTTACATACTTCTCCTCAAAATGCAGAGAACCTTAAAATTAATCAGGGTAATTCATTATCATCACAAGTTCCAGAAGATAAAATCATTGAGATCGAAGGTATCGGAGGAAGAGAACCCAAGAAAAGGAAACTAAGATATGTTACAGAAATCATTGAAGCCAGAATGCGTGAAATCTTCGAAAGTTCTTATAAAATTCTAAATGAACAATATGACTTAAAAATGATTACTGCAGGATTAACTCTAACAGGTGGTGCATCTCTTTTGAAAAATAGTGAAGTTCTGGCAGAAAAAATTTTTAACATGTCAACTAAGATTGGATATCCTGATTTAGCTAATCTTGCTGGACCAACTGAACGATTAGAAAATCCTAAATATGCAACTAGCGTTGGCATTTTATATTACACTTATAATGAACTCTCGAATAAAGAAACTAAAATCCAGAGTATTAAGTTAGGTAACCCTTTCATGAATTTTTTAAAAAAAATAAAAGATATTTTTAAAGATTATATTTAGGGGGCGATATGCTCGAACTTGATCTTAATCGTGACGAAACTCCTTTTGGAACACACATAAAAATAATCGGTGTTGGTGGCGCTGGTGGTAATGCTATCAATACAATGATTGAATATAATCTTACTGGAGTTGAGTTTGTATCAGCAAATACCAATATTATGGACTTGAAAAGATCACAAGCAAAGACGAAACTTCAACTGGGAAAAGAAGTTACAAAAGGTCTTGGGGCTGGGGCTAATCCGGAGATTGGTCGTAAAGCAGCAGAAGAATCCCGCGAAGATATAAAAAATCATATAAAAGATGCTGATATGATATTCATTGCGGCTGGTATGGGTGGCGGTACTGGAACTGGAGCTACACCAATTATAGCTTCTTTAGCCCGTGAAATGGGGATTCTTACTCTCGGGATCGTGAATAGACCTTTCATTGGAGAAGGAAAAAAGAGAACTGTAAATGCTGAAAAGGGAATAAAGAAATTACGAGAATCTGTAGATACTCTCATCGTGGTTCCAAATGAAAAATTAAAGGAAATATATCCAGATATGACTGTTATTGAAGCCTTCAAAAAAGCAGATAACGTATTATATGAAGCAGCTAAAGCAGTCTCTGATATTATTCATTACAGCGGTTATATGAATGTCGATTTTGCTGACATACAAACTGTCATGGCCAATAAAGGACTGGCTTTAATGGGAACTGGTGTTGGTGATGGTGACAATAGAGCTATTGATGCTGCTAACTGTGCAATGAACAATCCTTTGCTTTCAGAAATACCGTTAGAAAACGCCAAGGGGATTCTCATCAATATCACTGCTGGTAAAGATATCAAAGTGGATGAATTTGAAACAATAACCCAGGAAATCGGTAAAAAAGCGGCTGATGGCGGTGAGATTATTACCGGGATAATCTTTGATAATGAAATGGAAGGAAAGATAAAAGTTACTCTCATTGCTACCGGTTTAGATACTTCAGGAACATCAGTATATGAACGCGAAAGTATTATCAGCGAAAAAGAAGATGAAAGTGAAGACATTGGTAAAACTCTAAGAAGAATCAGAAATTCCGATTCGATGAATTTGGGGAAAAGGCTTAAAACCGAAACAAATGACTTTCCTGGCAAACAGATGGAAATCCCTGCATTTCTAAGAAAATTTTCTAACTGATGGCTGATTTTTTCCTTAGAATATTAGTTTTGTCTTTCTCGATCTATTTCGTCGGGAAAATTACTAAACTTTTTATAGTTGAAGACTTCCTGACAGCGATAATCACAGCCTTAGTTCTTGCTCTTGTGAATGCAGTAATACGACCTATTCTTATCTTAGTAACTTTTCCATTAACTATCATTACTCTCGGTATTTTCCTGTTCTTTGTAAATGGTTTATGTTTAATTATTGTTTCAGCTCTTGTTCCGAAATTTAAGGTTCAAGGCTGCTTGAACTCCGCAATTGCAGCATTGTTAATATCACTAACAAATTTATTGTTAGAATGGATTACAGGATTTTAAATTCAAATTTCTAATATAAAACTGAAAGTATTGAAAAGGAAGTCGATAGAGATTTTAATCGAGTTTTTAAATCTGCTGTAAAGAAATTGAAGTAAATATGAAAAAGCTCTATTGTTTTTTATTCTTTGTTATTTTTTCAATTAATTTAACTTCTTCAAATTTAGCAGATTATCTGGATTCATCAAAGTTCTATTATTCCCTGAATTCTTTTGTGGGTAGTGATTATTATCCTGATAGAGCAGACAAAGAATATTCATAAAAAGGAGCTGTGGAAAAACTATCCTATTAAGAAGAGAATAAAATGAATATCACGGATGTAATAATTAGAAAATTTAAGATAGAGGATTATGATAATCTAATAGAATTATGGAATGAAACGGATCTTCCCTACAAACCCAAAGGTCGGGATAGAAAGGAAAAGATTGCAAACGAACTGAACAGTTCCAATGCTGTGTTCCTGGTTGCTGAACTGAAAAATGAAATTATAGGTTCTATTTTCGGAACACATGATGGCCGTAAAGGATGGATTAACAGATTAGCTGTATCCCCGAAATATAGGAAAAAGGGATTAGCTCAAAAATTAATCGAAGAGATTGAGAAACACTTAAATAATAATGGGATCGAAATCATAGCCTGTCTTATTGAAGAATGGAATAATTCCTCAATGAAACTTTTTGAAAAGGCTGGTTACATACATCATCCAGAAGTTCATTATTTCACAAAAAGATCCAATCCGGACGTTTAAATAATTAAATTACTTGCAATTATTATGCAAATTTTCTTTCTTTCACCTCAAATCAATTAGGAGTATAAATGGCCAAAATCATTGTTTCAGTTGCAGAAATAATCGATACAATTGTAGCAAATAACCTGATGCCTGAGCAGATATCCGAAATTGATATCCAGGGTGATACGATCTCTTTCCAATACAAAACAGGAAAAATCGTACCAGCAAAGATCGAAGCTTCTGTAAATTTTGAAGAATTTGATAAAGGATTAATGATATTCGGTATCCAAACCTCCTGGTTGGCTGATAAACTGCTGAGAATTATGTCACTCCCCCAAAGCAACTATATCCAGATTGATTATCCAAATGTAATTTTCTATATGCAACGATTTTTCAATGATAAACTTAAAGGAGTTCAAATCGAAGATATTAAATTTCAAAAAGGGGAATTCACAATTACAACTTATAATGAATAGATGAAAAACAATATGAAAACTATCGGTCTCATCGGTGGAATGAGCTGGGAATCTACCCAGCTCTACTACCGTATTATAAATAAAACCATCCGGAAAAAACTGGGTAAACACCACTCTGCAAAGATACTTATATACTCCTTTGATTTTGAAGAAATATTGGAATATCAAAATGATTGGATTCAGATAACAGAAAAAATAACTGATAAAGCCCAAAAATTAGAAAAAGCAGGAGCAGATTTCATTCTCATCTGTGCCAATACTATGCACAAGACTTTCGATGATGTACAAAAAGCTATCACTATTCCGATTATCCATATTGCTGATGTTACTGCGAGGAAAATCCTGAAAAAAGGCTTTAAGACTGTAGGATTGCTTGGAACCAAACTCACTATGGAGGAAGACTTCTATAAAAAAAGATTAAAAGAGAAATTTGATATCGATGTACTTATCCCTTCAGAAGATGAAAGAAACCTTGTTCATAAAATTATTTATAAAGAATTGGTTGCTGGTAAAATCAAAAAATACTCTAAACATATGTACTACAGTATCATGTATGAACTAATTGAGCAAGGAGCTGAAGGAATTATACTCGGTTGCACAGAAATCCCACTTCTTATTAAGCAGAAGGATATTAGAATCCCTGTTTTTAATACTACCAGAATCCATGCTGAAGCTGCTGTTAATTTTGCTCTAAAAAATGAAAAACGACTCAAATAAAATTTCAGCTTATTGGGATAATTTCCATAAAGACATTAAAGGTTATGGAGCATTCAGACCCGACCCGGTTTTATCACGCTATTTAAAACTGATTTCCAAAGGAAAAGTCTTAGACCTCGGACTCGGTGAGGGCAGAAATGCTCTTTTCTTTGTTCAAAACGGATTTGAAGTAAAAGGTATCGATATTTCCGAAACTGCGATTCAAAGCTGCATAAAGCGAGCCAAAGAAGCTAAACTTGAAATAGATGTAAAACTGCAGGATATCCGTAATATTAAGGTTCCTGAAAATACATATTCCCTGATTATTGCCACAATGGTTTTGCAATTCCTGAACAAAAAAGAACGGGATACTATCTTTGAAAAAATCAAAAAAGGTCTAATAAAAAACGGAATTGTCTTTTTACGCGTTTTTTCATTGGAAGACCCTTCCTATAAAATAAAGTTAGAGAGTGACAAATTCGAAATGATCGAGCCCAACACATTCTTCTTGAAAAAAAGGAATATGTGCATTCATTATTTTTCAGAAAAAGAGGTAAAATCCATTTTCAGGGATTTTCAGATTATCAATTTCTCAGAAATTTACTCTCTGGATTTAGCGCATGGAGAACCTCATTATCACGGAATGATAACATATATGGGAAAGAAAATCTGATTTTTTTTATGCGGAGGGAATAAATGAAAGAAGAATTGAAAGACAAGCTATTTCAGGAAGGTAAGGAATCTTTTTCATTCGGGACTATCCTTTTGGGAAACATTGCCTTTTTACTCAATTGGGGAATCGGTTTCATTTTGCTTATGCCTTTCAGGATTAGTGGAATATCCATAGTTTCATGGTTTTATTTAATTGTATTGATTATTGTGCAGATTTCACTGAAAAAGCTTAATTGTACTTCCTGTTATTATTATGGGAAATCGTGCTATCTTGGCTGGGGAAAATTGACTGCAATATGTTTCAAACAAGATTCCGGAAACCAGGAAAAAGGTATGAAACTTGCCATCTCTTATATCCTGCAGTTACCCGTTATCCTGATTGCAACTTTGATTGCCGGTTTCATTTATGGTTTTAATGCTTTGAATATAATTCTGCTTATTATTTTCGTTATAATTAATATTCTTCAGGGACTGCTCTTAAGAAAAAAAGCCTGTGAAGTTTGCAAAGCCAGATTCATCTGCAAAGGTAGTGCTGCACCAAAGATAGGAAAATAATCTAAAACCTTTAAAATGGTTATAATTTAGTGTGGTGTGGTTTATCGCCACCAATTGATCCGTCTATGCCGGAGTAAACAGTTGGTGGTTCATGAGAGTAGTTAGATTTATTATCACGTTCCCAAAGAGGGCTTTAGGAACGAGAATCAAAGTTTGTGGTTAATGAGAGTAGTTAGATTTATTGCAGATGTATTTTTTTATAGATTATCATTGCATTAACCACTGGTTTTAATTGGGAAAGAAAAAGAAAGGTAACCGTTTTAACGGTTTAAAATAGCATAATTCGGATAAAGTAAATGAAAGAAATTAAGTTCTTATATCACGGGCGAAGATTTTTAGAAAATATTTTAAAACCGAGTCTGTCGACCGGAATTGGCTCGGAGAAAGATTCTCTTTGTGCGATCTACGCTTCCCATGATAGAAATTTTGCTATTCCTTTTGCTCTGTCGATTATGGCAGATAAAAGTAATAGCTGTAACTGGGAATTATCATTTGAAAATGGAAATCCAAAACTCATTATCAAAACAGGTAAACTCGATACTTCCAAAGTGGGATATTTGTATAAAGTTCCAAAAGATGCGTTTAAGCAAATCGATGAGTATCAATGGGTCTCATACAAACCTGTTAAACCGATAAAGTATGAGATTATTGATCCAAAAGAGTATTTACATTGGATTGTGAAATATGAGCAGAACAATGAAGGAAACCGTTAAAACGGTTATGGATTGGTAGTTTGTTATCTATGTACCACCAGTTGAAACTGGTGGTTAATGAGAGGAAATTGTATTGATTTAAATTGTATCTTTTGAGAATCATCGTATTAACCACCTGCTTTAGCTGGTGGTAAGAGAAAGAAAAAAAGAAAGCTAACCGTTTCAACGGTTTACAAAACGAAAGGAGAAAAAATATGCCAAAGCACTCTATGAAAATCTGCTGGTTACATCTGGTCTGGAGTACAAAAGATAGATTTCCATTTTTTCAAGATAAGAAAAAAGCTTCTCAAACTAATAAAATAATTAAGAAAATATGTTCCGAGAATAATATCTATCACAAAATTGGATTTGTAAATCCCGAACACACTCATTTGTTAGTTGATTTACCGGTTGATATGACAATTAAAACAATGATGCAACTTCTGAAAGGAACATCGTCTCATAATATCAATGAATCAGATATATTCAAAGCTAAATTTGCTTGGGCAAGGGGATATGGAGCTTTCTCGGTTTCTGAGAATCAACTTGATACTGTGATAAAATATATCAAAAATCAGGAAGAACATCATAAGAAAATGAGCTTCGCAAGAGAATGGGAACTGTTTCAGAAGAAATATCTGGAAACCGTTGAAACGGTTATGGTTTAGCGTGGTGTGTTCTGTTTGCCACCAGTTAAAACTGGTGGTTAATGAAAGGAAATTGTATTGATTTCAAGTGTATTGTTATTCGCATTAACCACCTGCTTTAGCTGGTGGCTCAAGAAAGATAAAAAAAGAAGTTAACAGTTTTAACGGTTTCCAAAATGAGCGAATATGAAAATAGAAGACCTGATAAAGCAATACAAAGCCATATATAAAAAATTTCCAACCCACATCATCCGCGCACCGGGAAGGATCAACCTTATCGGCGAACACACAGACTACAACGACGGATTTGTGCTTCCCATTGCCATCGATCAATACACAAATATGCTCGTTTCCAAAAACGAAGATGGAAAAATTCGACTCTATGACTTGAAATACAAAGAAAATGAAGAGTTCGATCTTAAAAATATCAAACCAACCCAACAAAAGAAATGGAGTAATTACCAGCGTGGAATCGCAAAAGTTCTTCTCGATGCAGGATATGAAATTGGAGGAATGAATGTTCTGATCTTTGGCGAAATTCCCGAAGGTGCCGGGCTCTCCTCTTCCGCATCTGTAGAAATTGCCATGCTTCTTTGCTTCAAAGAATTATATAGATTGGATATTAAACCTTTAGAGATTATCAAACTCGCAAAGAAAGCAGAAAACGAGTTCGTTGGTGTGCAATGCGGAATTATGGACCAATTCGCTTCCCTGCTTTCTAAAAAAAATTATGCTCTTTTCATCGATTGTAGAAGTCTGAATTTTCAGTATATTCCCTTATCAATTCAAGATTATTCATTTCTTGTATGTAACTCGATGGTTAAAAGAAATCTGGCAGAATCTTCCTACAATAAAAGAAGGCAGGAATGCAAAGATGCTTTGAGAGCATTTCAAAAAATCCTTCCGGGAATTAGAGTTTTGCGGGATATCTCTATTGAAGATTTTTTGAGATATGGTGCACTTCTTTCGAAAAAATCAAGAAAAAGAGTCAAGCATGTTATTTACGAAAATGAAAGAGTGAAACAGGCTATTGAATGTTTAAAAAACGAAGATATAAACTTGTTCGGGAAACTGATGTGTCAGTCTCACAAAAGTTTAAAGGAGCTTTATGAAGTAAGCACCAAAGAACTTGACCTGCTGGTGGAAATTGGAAAAGATGAGACGGGAGTTCCGGGAGCAAGATTAACTGGAGCTGGATTTGGTGGATGTGTTATTTATCTGGTGAAAAATTCCAGCATTGAGCCTTTGAAAGAAAAAATTCTGGACGTATATCAAAAAAAAACAGGACTTGTTCCGCAGTTTTATGATATTGTTCCATCCAGAGGAGCGTATGTTGAATTTATCAAATAACTTGAGTCGAATAATAAAATCCATCTTATTTCAACCAATTAGATATTCAGTATAATTATTGCTAAATATATTAAGAATGTAAAAAGAATTAATAAGGAGATAAACATGGCTAAAAAAATTATAATTAAAGCAAGCGTGCTTTTTGATGGGAAGAAAAGCTTTAAAAACAGATTCATTATTATTGAAGGTAACAAAATCATTGATGTAACTTCACAAAAAATGAAGGCTGATTACGAAGGATATGTAACCCCGGCTTTTATCGATGCTCATTCCCACATAGGAATGGATAGGGATGGAGAACCCTGGCAGGAAGCTGAAACTAATGACCACATCAACCAGATAAACCCTATGAACGATCCTCTTAACAGCATCTATTTCGATGACAGGGCTTTCAAAGATGCAGTTGATTTTGGAGTTCTCTACAGTTGCGTAGTTCCCGGCAGTGGTAACCTGATAGGTGGTCGAGCCAAGATCATCAGGAACTATGCCAAAAACGTGAAAGATGCTTTTTTAAAAGACTACGGATTCAAGATGGCTCTGGGCTACAATCCCCGCTCAACCCAGGAATGGAAAGGAGAACGTTCCAATACACGCATGGGAGTTTATGCACTTCTGGAAAAGAAACTCGATACTGTTCTAATTAAACGGGAAAAGCAAAAACTGGCAATGAAGAAAAAAATCCGGGAATTAGATAAAAAACTCAAAGAGAAAAAGATCACCAAAAAGGAATATGAAGAAGATAAGCAGATAATCGGGAAAGAATACGAACTCGAATTCTCACCGGAAGAAAAAGCATTATTATTGCTGCTTCGCGGTGAGATGACCGCAAAAATCCACGTTCATAAAGAAGATGATGTTTTCTACCTGATAAAGCTGGTGAAAAAATACAATCTTAAAGCTACAGCAGATCACACTGGCGACGTTTTCCACAAAGAGATCTTCGATGAACTCGGAAAAAATAACATCCCGG